>QMSB01000015.1 GCA_003650815.1 Thermoprotei archaeon
ACCTAAAACATATTGTCAAAAGATAAGAATAAAGTAAATTAAGTAAGCTTTATTTTCTACTAAGACTATTCATTAAACTGGATGATGAGCAAAGGCGGGCTTAGGGGGATTCGTGCCCGCGCCTGCATCTTCTGATAACTCTTACTAAACAAAGTATATCATCTATTGAGAGATCTCTCACTCTTTTGTGAAGGACATTGGAAAAACCCTCCCTCTCAAGGAATTTTATTAACTGCTGTCCGTAGCTTATCCTGATAGCTTTTCTAAGTAACTTATTTCTGTAAGAGAAGATTTTTGTCACAAGATCTGCGAAGTCATTAATTACCTCTTTAGGTATTTTCAAGTTAGGCGTAAGCTCTACTATAGCTGAATCTACTTCTGGTACAGGATAGAAGCAGTACTTAGATATTATTTTTATGAGTTTTATATTGAAAAATGTCTGTGCCATAATACTTAGTCTGCCATAGTTTCTTGAAGATGGAGTAGCTACTAGTCTCTGGGCGAATTCTTTTTGAAAAACTAAGATTGATTTTTTGAATTTCATTTCTTTAGCTAATTTAAATAAAAGCTGAGAAGATATGTAATACGGTACGTTAGAAAATACTTTGTCAACAGGAGGTATAACAATATCTAGTATATTAGCCTCTATAATCTCAACATTGATATAGTTAGCTAAAATCTCGTGCATTACTTTCACGAGAATAGGGTCTATCTCTACTGCTATTACCTTGTATGATTTCTCGGCGATCATAGCGGTTAGTAGCCCCAAACCTGATCCTATCTCTAGCACTGTATCAGTAGGTTTTAGTTCAAGAAGATCAAGTATTAAAGAAGCAGTAGAGTCGCATATAAGAAAGCTTTGACCAAGTCTTTTCTTGGGCCTAATATTATACCTCTTTAAGAGCTCTAGTGTCCTCTTCTTGAGATAATCCATGAGATACCGTATTTTATCACTAGCAAGCTCTAAAATTTCTTCTGACCCCTTCTTTCGGCTTAGGGAGAAGTGCGCTAGAGTAGTTGAGTACGTGGAGCCTTTTAGTGGTACGGTGCATAGGTTTAAAGTATACGGTGCTTGGGTTATTGGCGAGGAGTATAGGTGCGAGTATGGTGAGTACTTTGTTAGTGTTCATGCGTTTGAGGACTGGTTCGATATTTTTAGTGAGGAGCCGTGGCCTCCTGAGAGCGAGGAGTGGCTTGAGCATAGGTTGCCGAAGGAGTTTAAGGTAGAGGGTAAGGTGCTTGGCTCGTGGATTAGTAAGGCGGGAAATACGGTAATCATTGTTGTAGAAGAGGAAGTTACGGGTGTGCTGTATCGATTCTTATATTGGTGGAACAAAAGAAGACAAACATACCCACTCAGAAGTTTCTAGAAGTTCCGCTTGTAGAGGAATTGAAGAAAAGTGTTTTCGCCATCGGAGTATTTGATGGTGAAGAATACTGTCGAAACAGTTAAGTGAGCCTCATTGACTAATATAGTGTGGAAAGTAGAGAGGAGAGCGAGATAGCTATTAAGAAAATAGTTCTCGACGCCCTCAAACCAAGAGATCTGGATTTACGCGAGCTTTCCGCAAGAATATGTTCGCTAAATGGTGTAAGCGAGGTAGAGATTGAGGTAAGAGAAGTAGATGTGAAGACTGAAACTGTAAAAATAATAGTAAGAGGAAGTGACATCTGCTATGACGAAGTACAGGAAGAATTAAGTGAACTAGGTGTAGCTATTCGTAGTCTAGATGGAATTGTAGTTTACAAGAAGTAGCTATTAAGGTAAGAATTGACATGAAAATACTAATTATATCTCCGAAGTCAAGAGGCATAGGTGGAGTAGCTTCTCATGTCAGTGAACTAGCCAGCTTACTGAAAAAAAGAGGATACGAGGTCAGAGTACTTTCATCAGAGAACTCTCCAATAATACCCTTGCGCAAAATGAAAAACCTAAGCTTTGCTCTATTTTCCGCACTAAAGCTAGAAATATTGTCAGAAAAATATGATATAGCGCACGCACACAATATGCCCTCAATCCTGCCTCTAAGAGTCTCTAAGGCAGAGACAAAAATACTTACACTCCACGGAGTATATTCTAAGCAGATAGCTTTTCTTCACGGAAAGACTTTTGGTCAAATAGCTAAACATATAGAAAGAAGAGGATTACTGTGGATAAACGGACTAACCGCGGTCTCAAAAGTAGTCAAAAACTACTACGAGAGTTTAGGACTAAAAGTAGAATACATTCCAAATGCTATTAACGTGCATAAGCTTCCAAAGGATAAAATAAAATTGTATGATATACAAGTGGTATACATAGGTAGATTATCTAAAGAAAAGGGAGTTGATATATTAATCAAGGCTTTTAATAGAATAAAAACAGATGCCCATCTGCTGATTATAGGAAAAGGTTACCTTGAGAATTATCTTCGAAAACTAGCTAAAAATAATGAAAAAATACATTTTCTAGGATATCTTGAACACGAAAAGGCCCTAAAGGTTATTGCGGGAAGCGATCTTTTAGTATTACCTTCACTTTACGAAGGATTAAGTAGTGTAATTCTGGAGGCAATGGCTTTAAAGGTACCAGTCCTAGTTAGTGATATCGAGGAAAATAGGGAACTAGTTAAACATAATATAACAGGGCTTCTCTTCCCTAAAGGGAGTATAAGAGGTCTGTCTAAAGCTCTAGAGGAGGCATTACTGAATCTTAATAACTTAAAGAAAATAGCTGACAATGCATATAACTTAGTAATGAAAGAATATTTATGGGATGTAGTTGTAGAGAAATATATTAAATTTTATGAAAAATTATCAGTAGCAGAAAATTTATAAAATCTAATTCATAGAAAATCTAGTATGTCAGAAGAGTTCGACATTTGGTTTAGGAGAATGAGGCGTTTCATGGAGGAGTTTGACAGAATGATAGAAGACATGATGCGCGAAATGTGGGAACCTGAGAGAAGAGGAAAAATGCCTCGAAGAGGATACTACTACGGCTTTTCTATAACAATTGGACCCAATGGAATACCACGTGTAAGAGAGTGGGGCAACATTAGACCTGGGATTAGACCAAGAATAATGGAAGCAGTCGAACCTTTCACTGACGTTATTGAAGAACCAGATAAAATAAAAGTAATAGTTGATATGCCAGGAGTAGAAAAAGAGGACATAAAAGTTAGAGCTACTGAGGACAAAGTAGTAATATCAGCTGAACATGCTGATAGAAAATACTACAAGGAGGTAATTCTGCCAGCAAAAGTTAAACCAGAAACAGCGAAAGCCCAGTATAAGAATGGAGTTCTAACAATATCTCTTGAACGAGTAGAAAAGAAACCAAAAGAAGAAGGATTCGAAGTCAAAATAGAGTAATCAAATAAAAGCCTAAAAGTATTCCCAACCTTTTCTTTCTAAACGTATCTTAGCACCAGAGTCTCTAAGAAAGTACACTCCACCTAAGTCTTTACAATATCTTCCTATAAAAATTAGATCCTTATTATATTTTTCGAAAATTTTTCTAACTACTTTTTCAAATCCTCTTTTAATGACTACAATGATCTCAAATTCTTCGCCTCCATAGAACACCGCTTCAAGTAGTGTACTAAAATCTATAAGTTCTTTAAACTCTTCCTCTACAGGCATATTACTTATTAAAATTCCTCCTCTTTCTGTTTTCTCAAGTAGTTGATATAAAGACTCAGCAAGTCCATCACTTGAATCTATAGATGATCTTACATACTTTGCTGATTCTTCAAGCACATCAACTAGGTCGATTCTAGCAGTAGGCTTTAGAGTCTTTGATAGAACTTTAGATTTTATAGCAGGAGGAAGTTTGAAGGAGTCTAGTAGGTACTTAAAGCCTAAACCCGTATAACCAAAAAATCCTGTTACCGCGATAGTATCTCCCTCTCTTAGCGGTAACCGCCTTAAGAGTTTCTTGGCCTCTCCTAGTCCTGCACAAGAAAGTACTAGTTCATTTCCCTCGTTAGTATCTCCTCCATCGATGTATGACCCATAGAACTTTGCAGCTCTATCAGCTCCTCTCACTATATCGAGAAGACTTCTAAGACTGAAATCCGGAGGAGCTGTAATCGATAAAAGAAAACTAATAGGCCGGCCTCCCTTTACGATAATATCACTAGCAGTTGCCGTAACTATGCGCCAGCCCAGATCACGAAAAGACATTCCAGGCAGCAGAGAATATTTGCCAACAATAGTATCTACTTTAAAAACAAGATATTTTCCAGAAAACATTATTCCAGTAGCATCATCACCTATCTCTAATGGAAGATGTCTTTTTCTCAAAGATTTTATAATCAATTTAATGAGCTTCTTCTCGCCGATATTTTTTAAAGCATACACAAAGTGTTTTTCTCGAGTCTAATATTTTTCTCCTACTATCATCGTTGATGCTCATGAAGTAACTGCAGCGAGAGAAAATAGAGGAATATACCTAACTCGAGTAAGTTTATTTAATCTCTTTTGCTATAGAGGTAGGGAAACAAGGTGCTCTCTGAGGATAAGCGTCCAGTGGACAGCCAGGAAGAAGATCTTAGCAGAATTTATGATCTCATGAATAGAGTATCATATTTCCTCAGAAATAATGGAATAGATCATAAAGTATATTTAAGCTTCATATTAGATGATCAGTCATACTTATTTGTAGTAGTGGAAGTTGATAGAAAGTTTAGAGAGAAGCTAAGAGCTTTAAGCGAGGATCTAAGAACTCTCTTTTATGGATCTGAAGTTAAAGGAGTCAGTTTGATAATAGACTATAGGTGATTTTATGTTTAATAGTGAAATAGTGAAAATCATAGAAATGAAAAAACAAGATCTGAAGATATATTTAAGCAAAGTAAAGTATTTATTAAGACCTATCAAAATAGAGCGAATAAGTAATAAGATATATAAGATATATCTAGATAATAGAGGTAACGCTTGTCTTTTCAAAGACTTGAGAGTCGTAGCCGTTACTAACATATTAAAGGGTAAAAATAATGAGCTGAAAACTGCGCTAATAGCAGCTCATGGTGATGCCCATGGTCTAGTAGCTGCAGCAGGAAGTTTCTTTAAGCTCTGCGAGGAAGATTTCTCTGTAAGACTGCTCTTCGGTAAAGCTACCGGCGATGTAAAATTCTTTTGGGAAAAAACATTTTATTCAATTCCCTTTGAGTGTTACGACATAGTGTTGATACTTGATATCCCAGAGAAAAAAGGGAGAATTATGCCGACCAATACGCTTTATATAGATCACCATGGTACGGGATTGAAGGTAGACGAAGTATTTTATGGAGATCCAGGAGACTTATACAAACGTTTAGCATTACTAGCTGACCATGAAACGGATCCTAAAAACAGGGAAGAGGAGCTTATTCAGCTAGGTTTATCGATAGCTCCCTTCGAGCCGAGCAACATAGACCCTGAGTTAAGGGCTATTGAAGCTGTTGATAGACTCATAAGTAAAGACTTAGAGTATTTTGTTAAGCTAGGTGAAGTTTTTGAAAGCAAATGTTTAGAATTATCTCAAAAAGCAAGTTTTATAGAAAATACGGCTATCCTAGAATTTCCACAGAACTTTGAGTATAAACTGATATGGCCTGTTTTACATTACATAAGGCTTAAGAGAAAAATAAAAGTTGTGATAGGATATAAAAGAGTAAAAAACAACATATATCAAGTAAACATAGTAGCCAGCGCTCCTTTAGATGCTCCTAGTATAGCAAATGCTCTTAGAGGTACAAATATACTAATTTTGTCGGAGAAAGCCTTAAGCATGAGAGTTAGAAAAAGTTTCTTAAGCAAAATCTCTCAACTGGCTAAATATCTATGAAAAGCTTTAGAATTTATTACTCAAGAGGACTTAGAGTAAAGATAGACGACATAACAATACTGCTAGACCCTAAATCATCTACTGCATCTAGGGCTGATCTTGTGTTAGTCACACACGCTCACCAAGACCATGCAGGCGGATACATATTCTCCTCTCTTCGCTCACTAGTAGTCTCATCCAAAATCACTAAAAGCATTGTCGAGAAAATAACTAGGCGCAGAGCACTAAACGTGAAGACGATCCAAGAGAACAAGCAGATAGACTTTGGAAAATTCTCAGTTTATGCTCTCAATGCAGGACATGTAATGGGGTCTCTACAGTACATAATAGAATTCCCTGATCTGACGCTATGCTACACAGGCGACATAAACTTAGTAGACACCATTACTGAAAAAAGAGCCTCGATACCAGAGGGTGTAGATGTCCTAATAATTGAAAGTACTTACGGCTCTGAGGATTTTGTTTTCCCTCCGCGAAGCGAAATTTACTCAAGTATCTTAGAGTGGGTAGAGTATCAAGTGAACAGAGGAGAGATAGTCGTCCTAGGCGGATATGCCCTCGGGAAAGGTCAAGAATTAACAGCACTCTTAAAGGAAATACTTGATAAAATAGCTGTATCAAGAAAAGTATTTTTCTACAACAGAATTTTCGAAAAAGAACGTTTTTCACTAGAAAATTATGTTCCCCTAGAGTCTTCTGAAGGCAGAAAACTAGTACAGTCTGGAGGAGTAGTTGTCGTTCCGCACTTAGAGTTAAGAAAACACACGCCATATACGATTTCACGCAGATTAGGCTTAAGTAAGGTTCCCAAGGTAGCTGTCTGCACTGGATGGGCAGCGGCATCTTCTAGATTTTATGCTATTAAAAGAGCATTTAATGTAGACATGTTATTTCCTCTCAGTTCTCACGCAGATGTAGAGCAGCTTTTATCTTTTGTCGATGAAGTGAGACCTAGACTTGTGTACACGGTGCATGGATTCTCTAGAAGACTTGCAAAACTCATTAGGCAAAGACTAGGCATAAAAGCGCGGAGAGTTTTTGACGCCCGACAGCAGACATTAACGCGATATGTCAAAAATTTATAAAAAGTGCGAGTTAGTAACTCAGTATGGTTCCACTAGCCACTATAGTTGAGAAGTTTAAAGAATATTTTAAAGAAAAACCTAGCCTAATAGCATCTGCTCCAGGTAGAGCAGACTTCCTGAATACCCACCAAGACTACAAGGGACTTCCTGTAGTCCCTGTAGCCATTAATTTAAGAGCATATATGGCGTTTTCCCCAAGAAGCGACGACTCAGCAGTAATAGTTTCATGGAACTTAAAAGAGCTTGGAGAAGAATATAGAGACTCCTTTAAGCTAAAATTATCTGAAATCGACTTATTTGAAGAACGATGGTTTGGTAATTACTTTAGAGCAGTAGCTAAACTTTTCTTACCTCAAGTCAAGAAAGTCAGAGGATTCAATCTACTTGTTTTCAGCGAAGTTCCTGTAGCAGCAGGACTAGCTAGTAGCGCTGCCATCGAAGTAGCGTTCGCGAAGGGGTTATCTAAAATGTGGAATATAGTACTGCCTACTGCTGAGTTAGCTGAATTATGTTATATAGCAGAACATGATGTCTTAAAAATACCCTGTGGTCGATTAGATCAATATGGCTCAGCATTTGGAGGTGTTATAGTACTGTATCCTCGTCCACCAGTCAGAGTAGAGAAGATTCCGGCATCAGATTTAGTATTTACTGTAGTAGATTCCGGGATCAAGCACTCAACAGCTCAAATACATCCTAAACGCCAGGCCGAAATAGATGAAGGACTTAAAGAGATACTTAACTTGGATTTGCCAGAAGAACTGCGAAGAAAAATAGGAACAAACTACTGGAACACTAAGTGGGATGAAATAAGCTTCCAAGAAATAGAGCCATATATTAGTGAGATAAACGAGGTTTCCCGCAAAAGAATAATCTTCACTATAAAAATGCATGAAAGTACTTTAAAAGCCTTAGATTTATTGAAAAAAGAAAATGTAGTTAAGGAAGAGAAGTTCAGAGCTCTAGGTAAAATCATGAATACTCAACACGAACTGCTAAGAGACCTGTACGATGTTAGCTTACCTGAATTAGAGCTAATGAGAGAGAGTATGCTTAAGGCAGGCGCATACGGAGTAAAAATCTCAGGAGCTGGTCTTGGAGGAGCTTTAATAGCTCTTGTCCCAGACGAGAAAGTAGGGAAAAAGGTTCTCAAAGCCGGAATAGAAGCTGAGGCAAAAAGAGGATGGGTTGCTAGAGTAGATGAGGGTTGCAGAGTAGATCTCTTATGCTAGTGTTTTAAAAAGAGCGCTGGCTAGCTTTCTAGCCCGATAAATATTTTCTCGGCATCTCTCTTCTAGCTCTTTCTTAGAGAGCTTAACTCTAGCTACTCCTTCCTCTATAGCTTTCAATCCTACCGCTACTGCCTCACACACATAAGCTTCAGTCTCCTCCATAGTGGGTATTATTCTATCTTCGCTCAAACTTGTTTTCTCCGTGTACTCGGCTAGAGCATCGGCCGCGGCTAGACACATAGTATCTGTTATTTTCCTAGCTTGAACTTCAAAGACTCCCCTAAATATAGCTGGAAAGCCTAAAGAGTTGTTTACTTGGTTAGGGAAGTCACTCCTTCCTGTTGCAACTATCCTTGCCCCCGCCTCCTTAGCCTCCCATGGCCATATCTCTGGAACGGGATTAGCGCAAGCGAAGACTATAGCATCATCAGCCATATTCTTTATCCAGTCTTTCTTTATAACTCCTGGTCCTGGTTTAGATACCGCTATACATACATCAGCTCCCCTTAAAGCTTCTTTTATTCCACCACTTATGCACACAGGATTAGTCTTGAATGCCAAGTCCTTTTTCCACCGGTTCTCCTTAGGTATATCCTTTCTATTTGCATGAAGTATTCCCTTGCTATCAACGACTAACATATTTTCTGGCTTAGCTCCAGCTACCATTAAGTATTTAGCTATAGCTACTCCTGCAGCACCAGCACCTATCAAAGCTATCTTTACTTCACTAAGCCTTTTGTTAACTACTTTAAGTGCTCCTTTAAGTGCAGCTAGCGTAACGAGAGCTGTTCCCTGCTGATCATCATGCCAGACGGGTATGTCTAACTCCTGCTGCAGTGTTTCTAGTATGTAAAAGCATTTGGGCTTAGCTATATCTTCTAGATTTATTCCTCCAAATGAGGGAGATATTTTCTTTACTATACTTATTATTTCATCCTTATCTTGAGTATTCAAAAGAATAGGTACTGCATCAACACCTCCGAGATACTTGAAGAGAAGGCACTTGCCCTCCATGACTGGATACCCTGCTTCAGGACCTATATTCCCTAAGCCTAGCACCCTGCTTCCATCCGAGACTACTGCCACCAGATTCCATCTCCAAGTGTATGTGTAGACTTTCTCTTTATCTGAATAAATAGCTCTACAAGGAGCTGCTACGCCTGGAGTATACCATATCGAAAAATCGTCTAGAGACTTTATGGGAACCTTAGGAACTACCTCTATCTTTCCCCTGTATTTTTCATGTAGCCTTAAGGCTTTTTCCTTATAGTCGGTGGCTCGTGTACTCATACGTTTAAAGACTTGATATAAGCTATATATCGATTCAGATCTATTTCTCTAGTCTTGCGTGAGTAAGAGAAGCTAATTATTTTCCTTTAAATATGCTTCTCTTTATGTTTTAGGAGACAGTAATGAAAATAACCAGGATATCTGACTGAGTTTACACTATGCGCTAAGTACTTAAGTTCCAGCACTCTAAAACCTTAAGAGTTTTTAACTGATCTCTCGAATAATAGCCTTGTTTCTAGTAAATTTTATTTCAAATATTTTATTGGTATATTCGTGGTTTAAGAGTGCTCTAGGAATTTCATATGCATAGGGGATATTTGAAATAACGCATCCGACAAGCACTATGGTGTCGGGGTATAGTGAGAGAATTGCTGAGGGAGCTAGGTTTCTCTTTGCTAAGGAGTATATTATATAGGAGCTTACAGTAGAGCCTCTTCCGTGAGGGATCACGAGTATTCTTTTAGCTACACTTTCGTTAAAGTATTTTAATTCCCTATTGATTATTTTGCCAGAGTAGTCGATATCACCGAAGAAAGAGATAGGTTTTTCTAGTACTAATAGCCTACCTTTAACGTAACGGCCATTGAATAACGATATCGATTTAGCACGCCACATAGTACTCACCTAAAGAACTCAGTAGCTATCTCCCTTACGGACATCAATCTAACCCTCATACCATGTTTCAGTCTTAGATAGTGAGCTGCTTTCGCAGAGTCTGTAGCTACTGATCTAATATCCATTCGCTTCAGAGGAGCGACAATAGCGCATGTATCTCTTATGATTTTAACACCTCTTTTCTCTAAAATATCTATTATTCCTAGTTTCAACGCCTTTCTGTAAATATATCTGGATGTAGATACCATAACTTCAACTAAGGCTTTCCTACCCTCTGTCAACTCTGCTAAGTACATTATTTCATCTAAAGAATAATGGGGACAGCCTAAGAAAACGAAGTCTATGTTTCTTTCTGACTCACTAAACTTCTGCAAAGCGTTTTCTAGGTCATTTTCTTCTATGTGTACTCTTTCCATAAGAGGATTTTCTCGATAAGTTCCTGGAGGAGTCACTCCCTTAATAATGCTCATAGATATATTGCTTGCAGCAGCTAGGCCAGCACAGAAAGCCTTCAATTCACTCAGGCAGGGAGTCTTGGAAAACTCTACGTATGGAATTCCTTTCCTCAATAATACTCCGACAGTGTACCCTAGTAGTGAGTAGTGAGAAGTTTCGCGAGGCACTATTTCTAAAGTGATTCTGACTGAGGCTTTTCTTTCTTCGATAAGATGTAGTCCATAGAGCGGCGTCTTGCCTATTATAGCTGCGGCCAAGGCTGACGGGCCTCCTTCTCTGTTGCTTTTAGCACCTAAGACACTATTCAGGAAGGTCACAGCCGAGGATTCTCCCCAAGCTACATGACATCCGGAGGCAGGGCTATTTCCAATTAAATAAGGTGTACAAGTAAAGCTTTCGCCAGCACCAGCTTTCAGTAATATACTGACTATTTCTGACTGTTTTTCTAGCATTTTTTGATCGCAGAGCCTTGGGTCAGGAGACGTCATATCAAAAGCCACTGGATTGACTGTAGTATTTACTTTAAAATGAGAATTTTTCGTTATCATTTTTATAAACTGCAAACCTTCATCTCTGATATTATCATACGATATTCCAGACAAGTGTGCAGAAGCTATGGGCACGAGTCTCTCTGCATTAAAGACTTCTCCGATACTTACAAGTATTTTCATAGCTAGCTCTGCTTCAGGACCGTATTCTCCTGCCAGAATCTTTTCCTCTTCTCTAGTCAGATACATATGGTCTCACACAGATAATCTTTCTAAGTTCTTTAAAATTTCTACACATTTAGGGCTTGGCTTAAGCTTAACTCTATTAAATGATTTTTCTTTAGCTTTAATTGGTTTTGTGGCATCTATGCCGACCTTGTCTGTTAGCATGTTTTCTTGGTCAGCCGAGGGATCTAGGCTGCTTCCTCTTGCTCGAGGTATTATCACTAAGTCTTTTGTAGCCTGAAAACGAGTAGCTATAGCCCACTCTATTTCATAAGGATTATCAATATCTATATCTTCGTCAACTACAATGACGTGCTTTAAGGAGGGGTGAGCTGAAAAGGCTGCCATTATCACGTTTTTTGCATCACCTTCGCTTAGCTTCTTTATTGAGATTGCTACATGAAGCCATCGACACCCTCCTCTAGTGAGTCTGACTTTCTTTACAGGAGCTATTTTTCTCACATAATCCCATATGATGGCTTCTTTATAAAGTCCCATCAGAATTAAGTGTTCTTCAGACGAAGGGACTATCGTATAGTAGATGGCGTTAGGCGAGACCCATATGGCATTCACCTTAACTATCGGCTGTAATCTTTTAATGTCATAAGTTCCAGTAGCATCAACAAACGGTCCTTCTAGCGCTTCTTCATGTAATATTTCTCCCTCTATAACTATTTCGGAAAACTTAGGAACTAAGATATTCGAGTATGGGACTTTAACTAAGTCCAGCCTACCCTTAAGAAGAGTATTAGCTACTTCCAGCTCATTTACTCCAAAGGGGGGAGAAGACGCAGCAGCTAGTAGCACAAGAGGATGTGTACCTATGACAATTGATACTTTAAGCGGGACGCCTAATTCAGCTGCTTCTCTATAAAGACGCCATAAATGCCTTGGAACAATCCTTATAGTCATTTTATCTTCACCTATTACTAAGAGCCTATGTATTGACGCATTATAGACGCCACTCTTTGGACCCTTAGCTATAACTATACCTGATGTAATATAGGGGCCTGGGTCTTTTGGAAAGAATTTCAATATAGGCAGTTTACTGAGATTCTTTCCAATATTATTTCTCGAGAAAGGCGCGCTTTCAAATCTATCTACCTTATTTTTGCTTGGATTTTTACATGCATATAGTATTTTAGAGTATAGCTCATGATCACTTTTTACTCCCAATAAAAACTTTATCTTTTCTCTTGAATTTAATATATTTGTCAAAATAGGCATGTTTTTGCCTTTAATATTATTGAAAAGCAGTATGTTCTCGACATTTGCATGTAACGCAATGTATGTAAACTCTTCTTCAGTAAGAGGCTCGTCTATTATCTTTACTGGGAATTCCTCGGACATTAAGTCGAGTAATTCTCTCATGTTCATTGCTATCACTTATTGAAGAAGATGTCGAATTTTTATACTTAAATTCTTTACCGCTAACTTTAAATTTAAATTGAGAGCTTATATTTCTGAAAAGATGAGCACGTTTTCAAGAGAAGATGATGTAGCTATAAGAATAGCTGGTGAAATAGTAATCTCAAAAAATCCAGGAGAAGTAATGCGGTCTTGGAGAGAGAGATTCGGTATATCTCAAATACAGTTAGCTAAGAAAATGGGAGTCTCTTCATCAGTTATTTCAGACTATGAAAGTGGTAGGAGAAGGACTCCCGGTATAAGATTTGTTAAACGTTACGTAAAGGCTCTAATTGAGATAGACAAAGAGAAAGGAGGAAGTACCCTTCAGCGGCTGATGAGAATTTATGCTACAACAGAGAAAGTGTGGTCTGCGGTTCTGGATATGAGAGATTTCAGTAAAATCGTTACAATAGAAGAGTTTTGCCGCAAAATAGGAGCAAAGTTGCTGACATGTAAAGATCTCTCATGGCAGCCTCTTTTAGGCTATACTGTGGTGGACGGGATAAAGGCTTTAGTTGAAGTGCCTGCACATGAGTACACCAGGTTTTACGCCTCAACTACTCAGAGAGCAGTTATTTTTACTAAGGTCACGCGGGGCCGTTCTCCTATAGTAGCATTTAAGGCTATGCAGATAAGCATGGGTGGATTAAGAGTAGCCTTACTAGTGCTTCATGGGAGAGACTTAACTGAAGAAAAAGTAGATAAATTTGCTCTCAAAGTAGCTGAGATCGAAAAAATACCTGTAGCATTGGCTAAACCAGAACCAATCGAATCATTACTAGAAAAACTGAGAAAAATAAATTAACCTAGTACTCACGTTTCATTACGTAGTTTGCTAGCTCTTCGAAAAACTCTAGTGAGTCTTGCTTCAGCTCAGCTCGGCGGAGATAAGTAAGAGCCCTGCTAGAGAATTCTACCATATATTTTTCAGCTTCATCTCTAATTCCATAGAAGTCTAATACTGATCTAACCCACTCTACGTCATCTAGAGTCAGATCCTTTCTTCCCAGTAGTGAGAGAAATCTATCTTTATCCTCTTTCTCTAACTTAGATAAAGCTAGCACAGAGAGAATTGTTGCCTTTCCTTCTCTGATGTCGCTGCCAACAGGTTTTCCTATTTTCTCCTCACTACCATATAATCCTAGGAGATCATCTTTTATTTGAAAAGCTTTAGCAACTAAGGAAGCATAATTTTTCATATTCAATAAAGTTTCACTAGAAGCACCGCCCAGTATTAGACCTATAGCTATTGAGGCCTCGAATAGCGCTGCGGTTTTATACTCTATTATCCTAAAGTAATCGTCTAAACTAGCATTTCTTACCACTGAGTAAAAAATGTCGAGTATCTCACCTTTAACTATATCACTATAAGCCTTAGTGTATTCAATTAGAGCTCTCTGAAGAGAAAACCTTAGCTTGTGTTTAGCCTGACATAGAACTTTAAATCCTATATTAAACAGTTCGTCTCCCCCTAAAATTCCATAGGAGAGTCCTAGATGCTGTGCCTCAGTGACGCCTGAGTACTTGTTTTCGAATACTACGTGAAATGAGGGTTTTCCTCTGCGTATCCTGTCTCTATCAATTATATCATCGTGTATTAATGTAGAGTTATGTAAAAACTCCACACAAGTAGAGATTTCAACTATATTGTCTAGAGAATAGTTTTCTTCAGAAGCGCTTACTCCCCTATATGCGATGATAAGTGATAGTGGTCTAAGCCTCTTACCTCCTCTTAGTATAAACTCTTTTAATGCTAAGTAGAACTCTCTGAGCTCTACATGACCTATCGACGCTATCTCTCTATTCAATATCTCTTCTAGCTTTCTTTCTATAAGTGGCTTGTATCTCGCTATAGCCTCATTTATCTTCACCTTTTATCACCGGTCTAAACTTTATACCATACTCGATAATGCCGGATGGTCCATGTTCTAAATACTTACGGAAAGTTGCTTCAACAGGCATTCCAACCTTCACTTCAGATAAGTCGACATCGGTTAGTTGGGCTAAGACTCTAGTACCATTTTCTAGCTCCACTATAGCTATCAGATAGGGAGAGTATAGCTCGAAACCCGCTGGAGGAACGCGGATAACGGTGAAAGAAATAACTTTCCCCTTTCTAGGGAGAGCTACTTCCTTAAGGTCTCGTGAACCACAATAAGGACACACCTTCCGCGGGGGATAAAAGCTCTTTCCGCAATTTGTGCACTGTGCTCCTATTAACCTATATTTTGTTACTCTTTCTCTCCAGTAACGAGGTACACTCATCTTCTCACCTCTTAAGAATATTAACAGTTACAGTTCCACCAACACCTCCAATAGACTGAAGCAGGGCTACAGATGCGTTGTCTACTTGATTCTTTCCCGCATCATTTCTTAACTGTAAAATAGCGTCTACAGCTTGATATATGCCCGTAGCGCCTATAGGATGACCTCTAGCTTTAAGTCCTCCCATAGTGTTCGTTGGGATTCTGCCACTCAAAGCAACTTCCTCTTTCTCTATAAGCTTCCATCCTTCCCCCTTTTTGGCGAATCCTAGGTCTTCTAAAGATATAGGAGCTAGAATACTGAAGGCGTCATGTACCTCTAATAAATCAACATCTTTTGGTTTAATACCTGCCATTTCATAAGCCTTCTGCGAAGCCTTTACTGTAGCATAGAGTGTCAGTAGATCTTCACGTTCGTAAAGACTTAAAATATCTGTTGCTGCTGCGGACCCGATAATTCTTACTGCATCGCACTTATTGTTCTTTGCCTCTTCTTCACATGAAATAACTAGTGCAGCTGCTCCGTCACCTAGTGGAGCGCACTCAAGTAGGTGAAGAGGGTCTGCTATCAGAGGAGATGACAGTACGTCCTCTAAGGTTATTTTTCGCCTAAATTGGGCATGAGGAGCGTTTAAGGCATTTTCATGCTCTATTACAGGGAACTTGGCTATAGACTCCTGCCTAACACCGTATTTCAGCATATATGCTCTGTACAAAAGTGCATTAAGTCCAACAAAGGTAGCACCTGTAGAGATAACGTACTCTCTATCTTCAGCTGACGCCAGCGCTAAAGTAACTTCACTAGTCGTCCTATCACTCATTTTCTCCACTCCTACCACTAAGACTGTCTTGTAGTATCCAGATGAAACTGCGAGAAACGCTTGATGAATAGCCATACCTCCTGAGCCGCAGGCAGCCTCTACTTTACATGCAGGAATTCCTCTCAAACCTAGGTAAGTTGCAACAAGTGCTCCCAAATGCTCCTGTTCTTGAAGCATTCCGCTCATCATATTGCTGACATATATTGCGTCTACGTGGTCGAAACCGGAGTCTTCTAGTGCCTTTAAGGAGGCTTCAACTGCTAGTTCTCTCAGAGATTTATCCCAATGTTCTCCTATCCTAGTATATCCTATACCACATATCACGACATTCTCTTTCATAACTACTCACCTAAACTAAGATTTTTTTCCTATAGAAAGCGTAAGTAGCGTAGTCAATGTATTTCTTACGATTTATATAATCTTTCACTAGAGGTGCTAATTCTCTTTTCTCTTCTATAGAATCTTGAACAACTATGCTAAATGCATCGCTTCCAGCGCCTGAGCCATAGGATACTAAAAGAATTCTGTCTCCAGGCTTAGCCACGTCTAGCACTGCAGCAAGGCCTATTAGTGATGAAGCAGCATAGGTGTTCCCTATAGCATTCACTAATAATCCAGGAAGTATCTGGTCCTTCTTGAACCCTAAGATAGAGGCAACTGTTAAAGGAAACTTCACGTTTGGCTGATGGAAAACTGCGTACGTAAAATCTGATGGAGATAATCCAGTCTTCTCCATTAATAGTTTTGCTGCAGAAATTATGTGATGGAAGTACGCCGGTTTACCCGTAAATCTATAGGCGTGACAAGGATACGGCTCTAAAGGCCTTCTCCAGAAATCGGGTGTATCTGTTACATACGACACAGCGTCTTCGATGTAAGCGAGCGCCTCATGAGATTTCTTTGATAATACATAAGCAGCGGCGCCGCATCCTGCTGTGTACTCTAGTTCATCTCGAGGGCGGCCTTGAGCAGTATCTACGCCTATAGCTAATGCATAGTCTACAATTCCGCTAGCTACTAGTGCTCTGCAAGACTGTATAGCTTCTGTACCAGCTTTGCATGCGAACTCCAGGTCAGCTGCCATTAGGCGAGGAGTAGCTCCAATAGCCTCTGCTACAATAGTAGCTGTCGGTTTCACAGCATAAGGTTTACTTTCAGTACCAAGTCTGATAGCTCCGATGAAGCTTCCGCTTATTTTAGCTCTCTTTAAAGCATTTAGAGAAGCTTCTACGGCTAATGTCGCTGTGTCTTCATCTAAGCCTACTACGCTTTTTTCTTCTATCGGGAGCCTCCCTTCACGCTTCCACATTCTGCCTATCTCCTGAGCTTTTATTCTATACATAGGTACATAGACTCCGTATCCGAGTATTCCTACGGTTTGGAGCGACTTCATTCTCTCACTTCGATAATTGTTGAAGCATATTACGGCAATAGACTAAATTAACTTTTCTGTCCTTTGCTAAAGTCTCAGTCCAAACGACTCTATAAATTTAACTATTCGCTGATATTCTTTTAGGAACTCGTCTCCTTTAGCAGTCACTCTATAATATACTCCTCTGTTATGTTTCTCTTTCTCAATAAGACCTGCTTTTTCTAGGTCTGTTAGATACTTAATAAGCCTATCATATGATAGATTAGCATAGAGCAATATCCTAGTAACCCTACATTTTCTCTCTCTTTTAATCGCTTCTAGAATTGATGCATATATTTCAAGCTTAGATCTCCTGCCCCGCCTCATTTCTCTCTACCCATTTTATAAAGTTGAAGAGATATTAGTGAAAATGCGGCTAATTGAATAATTCTTGAGACTAGATATAGTGATGGATTTCGCAAACAGAGAAAAGCTAGACCTGACAAGTGGTGGAGGAACATGAGCGTAAAGCCAGTTAGAATATATAGCGAGGGTCTACTGCCCGTAACCATCCTGAAAAGTATATATAATAAAATAGTGCATGAAATTATCTCAGAGAAGGGATTTATTAAAAACACTATGAACCCCTCTATAGGCTCTTTCTTCAATTCCTCAAAAGAGTAACTTATTGCTATAAGTAAGTAAGAGAGCGATATACCAGCCGTATATATCAGCGCTAAATTCTTGTATATAATCAGCTCTATTCTTCTAGGAGCGAGAAAAGCCATAAACGACACTATTCCTCTAATCAGAAATATAGTGCCCAGCAACAGGAAACCACTGTAGAAAAACATCATGCTTTTAAAAGCTGTAAGTCTGTAAACCCTGTAAGCGTAGTATGCTATAGCTATAGCTATTATTGCTGAGAAGAAATCCACTAACATAGCAGTCAGCATTAAAGGTATCACAAAGTACACAAGTAAACATTAAATATTAAACTTTACTAACTCGCACAAGAACCGATTTAAGCATCTGAGAAAATATAGAGTGAGAGATATGGCAATACACAAGGCGGTCATACTAGCAGCGGGGCTGGGGACGAGACTCCTACCTACGACTAAAGAACTTCCAAAAGAAATGTTACCGCTCTACGTCAAAGAAGGAGACATGGTTCTCTTAAAACCGGTACTACAGGTAATATATGAACAGCTCTACGAAGCCGGAATAAGAGACTTCTGTTTTATTGTGGGCAGAGGTAAGCGGACAGTGGAAGACCATTTCACACCAGACTGGGACTTTCTAGAATTTCTAGAATCTAAAGGAAAAGTAAAATTAGCGAGAATGTTAAAAGAGTTTTATGAGAAAGTCGAGAACTCAACTATAGTGTGGATCAATCAACCAAAACCTAGGGGTACGGGAGACGCACTTCTCAGAGCTCGTCGCTTCGCTGAAGATGAGCCTTTCATAGTCTGCGCGGGAGACAATCTTTTGCTCACAGATAGACCGTATATGAAGGAGCTTGTAGAGTTCTTCGACAAACATGAGGCGTCATGTGTACTAATAGTCAAGCAAGTAAAAGACCCTAAAGCATACGGAGTAATAGAGGGAGAAGAAGTTTACAAGGAAGTATACCTAGTGAAAAATATCGTAGAGAAACCGAAACACCCTCCATCCAACCTAGCCAATACTTCGATATATGCTTTTTCGCCAATAGTATTCAAAGCTCTTCAGTTAATAACGCCTAGTCCAAGGGGAGAACTAGAGCTAACCAGTGCAATAAGTCTTCTTCTTCAGTGGAACCTAGAGGTCTACGCTATTGAAGTAAGTAGTGCTCTCTGGATAGACGTGGGCAATCCATCCAAGTACTTAGAAGCTCTCCTAATGTCACACTACTATGCTTCACCAAAAGTTCTCAGTACAAAAGAGTACATGGAGTCTCTTCTATCTTTCCTAAAAGAATATTTCTGAGTCTATTTTCGTGCAGTAAATTCACAAAAACTACTTTAACTCCCTGTTTAGCTGCCTTAAAGGCTTCATTTAACTTTAAGTAAATTCCTCCTGTAGCATCGCGTGCTGGCTTCAGAGCAGAAACCTTCTCATCAATGTCAGATTCACGAATATATCTGACAAGTCTCCCATCGACAAAAATGCCATCAACGTCAAGGCCATACACCAAGTACTCTGCCCTAAAAGCTACGGCAAGTATTCTCGCAATAGTATCTCCTGATAGTATAGAAAAGCCTCTTTTATAGTCTGGGACCACGTCGCCGTGAAGCAGCGGAATGTACTTTTGTTTCAGTAAATGAAACACAGGATATATATCAAAAAACATCAAGCGGGTCCCGCACATACGGGCCATAGCTGAGGGGTGCAAAGGATATACAGGCAGCCCACTTTCCCTTAAGTACCTCACGATAATGTTATTCAAGCGCTCGACGTATTCCTTTGTCTCAGAAATCTCAAGCAAAGCTTCTCTATTGTGCTTACTGATCCACTTTAATGCTTGAGGATGACCAAAAGAGCCAGCTCCGTGAACTAAAATAATCCTCCTGAGATCCTTCACCGAAGCTATCTCCTTTGAGATTCTCCTAATAACATCAAGCCTTAATACAGGCTTTTCTTTCTTTACTGTAAGCGCAGAACCACCAAGCTTAACCACTACAGTAGACTTCAGTAAATTCTTCCCGAAAGAACCCATGGAGAGACACCTGTCTTGTACACTACTTCGACTTTCTCTCTGCTTATCGAAATTTTAGTAATATCACTGGAGGCTCTTAAGAATTCCTTCTCAAGCAAAAAGGTAGTGGTATAATTACCCCTTCTGAAATCCTCGTCACAAATTATTGAGTACAGGAAAGGAATATTGGTCTTCACCCCCCTAATAATATATTCTTCTAGTGCTACTTTAAGCCTGTTCACAGCTTCATCTCTACTAGATCCCCATGCTATAACCTTAGCTACAAGCGAGTCATAATATGGTGGAATCTCGTAGCCGGGATACACGTAGTCATCTACACGAAGCCAAGGGCCTCTTGGAGGATAATATTCTTCAACAAGTCCTGGCGATGGAGCAAAATTATTTTCAGGGTCTTCTGCGTACACTCTAGCCTCCACTGCACATCCCTGCCGCTCTATTTCATTTTGGGAAAAACTCAATCTCTCACCTGCTGCTATTTTGACTTGTTCTCTTACAATATCTACACCCGTTATCATTTCAGTAATTGGATGCTCTACCTGTATTCTAGAATTGATTTCCATAAAGTAGAATCTCTCCTCCTCAGGCACAAATAAGAACTCCACAGTTCCGGCATTAACATAGCCTATGAGCTCAGCTATACGGACAGCTGTTGTGTATATCTTCTCCCTAATTTCGTCAGAGAGGGCAGGAGACGGAGTTTCTTCAATCACCTTTTGAAATCTCCGCTGAATACTGCATTCTCTCTCAAATAAGTGAACTACATTACCGTGTTTATCTGCCAATATCTGCACTTCAATGTGCCTTGCTGAAGAATAATACTTCTCCAAGTAAAGGTCCTTATATCCAAAAGCGGAGCGAGCTAGACGAGAAGCTATCTTATAGTTCTCTCTAAGCTCCTCAGCATTTCTGCAAACGAGCATTCCAGTACCTCCTCCTCCAAATCTAGGCTTTAAAATAACAGGATACCCTATTCTCTCTGCCTCGCTTAGAGCTTTATCTAAACTGTCTACGGGCTCTAAAGAGCCAGGGATAACAGGAATAGAATTTCTGCTTAGAAATATTCTGGCTCCAAGCTTATCTCCCGAGAACAGGTGAACTCTCGACGGAGGACCTATAAACACTATTCCCTCTTCCTCTAGCCTCTTCACGAAATTCGGGTTTTGAGACAGAAACCCGTAGCCTGGATGTACAGCATCTACGCCACATTTCTTAGCTACTTCAACTATTTTATCAATATTGAGGTAACTCTCAAGAGGCTCAGGAGGACCTACACAGTAAGCTTCATCAGCCAGCATTACATGAAGAGAAGACTTATCAGAAGTAGAGTATATCGCTACACTCCTTATCCCCATGGACCTCAGAGTCCTAATGATTCTTACAGCTATCTCTCCTCTGTTAGCTATGAGAATTTTCTTTAACTCCATTTAGTCACCTATTTCTGCTACAGCAGAACCGCTCTTAATAAAGTCTCCCTCCCTCACCAAGATCTTCTTAATAACGCCATCCCTATGAGAATGTATCTCAACCTTAGTCTTCATAGACTCTAACACAGCCACTACATCTCCTTTCTTAACAAAAGAGCCTTCTCGAGCCTTTACCAAAATAACTTTCCCCGAAATAGGAGAGACTATCTGTTTCTTAAACACTCCAATAGAAGCTAAATTCCTCTTAGAGAAACTTTTCAAGACTTTCCTAGGAGAAATAGCTTTAGATATCTTCGACTTAGAAGAAAAGTACTCAACTTCCACTTCAAAAATTTCCTCGCCAAGAAAAATCCTCAGCCTCTTTCTCATAGTAGCTCCCTAACTGGACTAATAAAGCTCTTCAATTCTTATACTATAGATCTTGCCCTCTGCCTCAACTTTAACAATAGCTGATTTCCCGCCAGAAACCAGCTCCACTATTCCTCTAAAACACACTCTACGAGCGCCATTATTTTTTATATTAGAGCTTACAGCATTAACGACGTCCTGGGAGTTACACTTTATTAAAGATATCTTCAGAGCCATAATAACCACCTTTTGTCAATAGTCGAATTGTTGTTTAGCTACTGTCGAAAGAATATTTAAGCTTTATTTCACAGATATATAACAAATTAAAGTAAGGAAATAATAAAACAGAAGTCCATTCAAATAAAGATTAGTAGTTTCACTAAAGACGCAAAACTTAGCACAAGTACTAGTGCAAGACTGCATGTAGCAAACACGCCAATGATGTTTCACAGAACCCTTAAGCTACTCAAGGTTAGGCTTACACTAAACAGGGTCAGGTCGTCGCGAGGTCTTCACCTCTCGAGACTGGAGCGGCTTGCATCATCCCTTATTATAGTCGAGTGTATACAGATAAGTCTTTCCTACTCCCTTCTTTTCTCTTATGCCTAGCCTTTTCTCAAAGTATTCATCTATCTTTTTCTTGATGTTTTCTGGGATTTCTCTCTTAAATGGTATTTCTTCAGCAAAAACCATTCTTCTGATAAAGCTCTCTGCTAGTAAACCTGGCGCTAAAAATCCCTCAGGTCCTATGTAGCGCAGATCATCGTCAACTGTGTGCGCATATACTCCTCTTCCAGTTGAGCGGAAAATGTTTAGTGCGGGAACACCTTTATCTGCAAAGGGTGTGCCGTCAGAGCTCATTATATCGTGAGCGACATTCGCTCTTATGCCTAATTCTTTAGAAAGAGCCTCAATGTAACTTTTCATGTTTTCGGGTCCAGTAGCTATAACTGAAGTTTTACCGATGCTGGCTCCATGAACATCAAAGTTTACTACAAGCTTTATTTTTTCTAACTCATCTTTATGTTGTTCAGTATAAGCTAAAGAGCCTCTCAAGCCTAATTCTTCGGCAGCGAAGAAAGCTAGTCTAACGGTTCTTTTAGTATCGATTTCCGATGATATCCTAGCGAGCTCCAGGAGTATAGCTGTTCCACCAGCATTGTCTAGGGCACCTACTACTCCATAGACACTATCGTAGTGTGCACACAGCAAAATTATTTCATCGGGATACTTACTACCAGCTTTTTCCGCAATAATATTATATGACGTAGTCTTAAACTCTCTCTGAAGCAAAACTACCCTAGCCCGCTTAGCTCCTGACCTAACTAATCTGAAGCAGGCATCATACGTAATTTTTATCATGGGGCATGTTCCATGCCTCTTCCACTCATAGGGTATTTCTACGTGCGAAGGTTTACGCGCAGGAGATTCCTCAGTAGAGACTATAGCTGCTGGCTTAAGCTTCATAAGATCTTTGTACAGCTCCAAGTTAACTGAAGTAGCGAGAAGAAGAATATGTCCTTCGCCTCGAGGCCAGAATCTTCTACCACCGTCTTCAATATACTTTAAGTCAGCTTCAACACCTTCTTCCGGAGTACACCCAGTAAAACCTACGCCCGCGCACTCCACTTTTTCTCTAAAAGGCTCAATTACCTCAAACTCAGCCTTCTCAATTTCATACGTATATACTTCAAATGCTTCCTCTCTCACTTCATAGCCATACTTCTTGAGGGTACTGACAATATATTTCCTAGCCTTTTGCTCTCCCTCTGTACCAGTAAATCTAGGATAAGCTAAGTTCTTTACGTGCTCATATGCCCTATAGGGATCAAAGGACACAATACTTAGGCAAATTTCAGAATATAAACACTTCGAGCAAGCGGCCAGAAAACTATTAAGCGCAAAAACATCTTCATCTCAGTGACTCTAGCTGATCTCTTAGCCAAATACATTTACGAGAACTACAAACATGATGTTGAAAAAATAGCTAAAAGACTATCTAGTCTAAATCCACTAGATCTCTTAGTATTAACAATTTTATCGCATAAAACTACGAGCATAAACACTATTAAAGCATATAATAACTTAAAGCAAACTGTAGAAATAAATGCTGAAACATTAGTTAAAACACCTTCAGAAACAATAGAAGAGGCCATAAAAGTCTCAGGCTTACAGAAAATAAAAACCATTAGAATCAAAAATGCATGCAAATATATACTCGAGAACTTCAGAGGATCTTTAGACTTTATTAAAAACATGTCGACAAGCGAAGCCAGGAGTATATTACTTAAAATCCCTGGCATAAGCTACAAGACCGTCGACGTTATTCTCCTATTCTCTTTCAATAGACATGTAATGCCTATTGATGTTCACATAGCTCGCATAACTTTTAGAACGAGCCTTTCGGACGGACGCAGAGACTACGAGTATATTAGGCGAAAAATAGAGAAGTGTTTCAATAAATATGATTTTAAAATAATTCACCTAGGTTTGATCGAGTATGGCAGAAAAATATGTAGAGCAAGAAAACCTAAGTGTTCTATTTGTATAGTTAAGGATTACTGTAGATATTACTCTTCTTTAGTTAAGTAGTCTAAAGCATTCTTGTAAGTATTCCATATAGCTTTAACAGCTTCTTCAAAAGCCGCTTTCTCGTCATCAGTTATCTCGATTTCTATTCTAGGGCCTATGCTTCTTCCAACTACTACTGGCCAGCTCACGTGGACAGGTTCTTCAGTTATATTTGGGTCATGGTATGGTGTAGCTATAGAGATTATTTTTCTCTCGTTGAGAGCTATGCTTCTGACGATTTCAGTAAATGCTCCAGCGGGACCATAAGATGTTCCGCCGATACTCGAGATTATTCTTCCACCAGCTGTCTTTACTCTCTCTGAAACTAACTTCTTGTCTATTGTCTTACTCGTCTTCTTTAAGTAGTCTTCGAGGGATAAATCATCTACTTTAACAGAAGACCATAGAGGTACCATGGAATCTCCATGCTCGCCTACGACATAGCACTCGACCTTAGTTACTGGAACCTTTAAGTGATAGGCTACTTCAGCCTTAAATCTGGCAGTATCTAGTGCATTACCCGTGCTTATCACGAAGTTTTCTTTCGAAAACTTCGTGAATACAGAAGCCATAGCATCAACAGGATTTGTCACAATAACATATCTTGCTTCAGGATTCCGAGAAGGTAAGGTCTCAGCGAGGTCCTTCATTATCTTAGCGTTTTTCCCCGCTAATTCTCTTCTACTTATCTTAGCTGTCTTTCTGGGGAAACCGGCTGTGATAATGAATAAGTCGACTCCAGAGATTTCCTCTGCTTTCTCGTATTCGAATATCTCTATGTCTCTCCGAAGAGCAGCTGCGGCATGTCTGAGCTCTTCTGCTACTGCATGTAAAACCTGAGGAACTATATCCATTAAATGTAGCTCTTCGACGTACTCCTCCCTAAGCAGAGAAAACGCTGTAGCAGATCCTACTCTACCTACACCAATAATGCCTATCTTCATAGAGGTCATTTTCTAAAAACAGATATATGCTTAATGCTGTATTTTCTTCTTAAACCAATATTCAAGCCGCTCATCGTTCTCCAAACGAGAACTTGAAGCCATAAATCATAAGCACTACATGATCTACATAGATACCTAAGTTAACATCAAGATAAAATACTTGGATAGAGGTAAGGAAGAGCTTTATTGTCTCTGAGACCAGCATTCCTCTCTCAGGGGGTTTGGTTCAGGAGACCATAGGGCTCCGGCATCCCTATGGTTCCTTATCGCCACTCTCTGCCCACTCTTATCGCTCTGAAGGAAGTAGTTGTGGAGAGCTATAAGAGAGGAGAATTTTACTTTAATTGAGTCATAGAAACTAATATAATGTATGGCTATTTATACAAACAGCTTATATATCTTTGAAACAACTATACTTAGATGACCCACCTTACCTCTAAGGTAAGGTGGTAATGGGG
>QMSB01000016.1 GCA_003650815.1 Thermoprotei archaeon
AAGCCGCTCTGTCTTATACTACTATTCACTACTAGTTTGCCGAAAATCACTTAGTAAAGTTAGCAGACTTACTGCTGTATCTAGACACGATAACTTTAAATTCTTCTCATGCTTCTTGCTGTGATGTCTGAGAACATTGTCTTAGAGATGTTCGTAATATTCATTGTAATCTTGTTCTCCCCCATACTCTCTAGACTACTTAAGATACCTGTTATTGTTCTTGAGACACTTTTAGGAATACTACTTGGTCCCAGTTTCCTGAGCATACTGGAGGCCGAGTGCTGGCTACTGACTATAGCTCTAGTAGGTTTCATTTACTTAATGTTCGTAGTTGGTCTCGAGGTAGAGCTAAGGCTTCTGAGAAGAAAGTTCTCGAGAGTAATAGCTATTAGCTTAGGCTCTTTCCTAGTGCCGCTGACAGTAGGGTATTTTGTCGGTCTCTACTATGGGCTACCTCCAGAATTTATTGGAGTAGCTCTTTCAACAACATCTATGGGAGTAGTCCTTCCCACAGTAAAAGAGTATGCCGAAGATAACCCAGATATGGCTCAAACTCTTCTCGGTGCAGCAATACTAGTAGATGTGATAAGTATGCTTGCACTAGCCTATGTCATTGAAAGAGAGTACCTTTCTCCAGATAAACTAGTGTTCTTCGTAGCTTCAGTGCTAGGTATTATGATAGCCATAGCTATCTTAAAGGAGTGGAAGCCTGTGAAAGATAAAATAAAGGCTCTTACAGGAGCCTATCACTTAGATGTTAGGCTCTGCATAGCTCTTATCTTCGGATTTGCAGCACTAGCAGAGTTTACTGGTATACACGCTATAATAGGCGCTTTCGCTGCAGGACTAATTGTCTCCGAACTAGAGGAGAAAGTCGAGGGACTCTTAGAAAAACTGCTTGGCTTCGGCTACGGCTTCTTCATACCAATCTTCTTCATAGCAGTAGGCATTAGGACAGACTTAAGACTAGTCTTCGGAAATATTAGAGGCTTAGAGATACTAGGAGCTCTCCTACTAGCAGGTTTCACTGGGAAAATAGCTGGGACATACTTTATCTCCAGAGTCTCGGGCTTCAGTAAGAGTGAGAGTCTCTCTATGGGCTTCGCTATGAGTGCTAGACTCAGTCTAATAATAGCAGCAGCAGAATTAGGTTTAACAGCAGGACTAATTGACCAAGAAATATACTCAATACTAGTCCTCCTCGCAATAGCTAGTGTCCTCCTCTCACCAACACTCTCGAAGCTAGCACTAGGAAGAAAAGTACCTAAAATACCTGAAGAAATACCTATACCCTAGCGACTATATAACTAAAATCCACTACATTTTCAAAGAGTTTAAATAACATATAATCAATTAAACATGGTTCATATAGGTAGATGACTTAAACGATTATTTTCATCCAATGCTATCATTCAGTTTATGTTACACTACGCTAATATATGGGAAATAAATATCAAGTATTGTGAGCAAATGCTTAAAATTAGTGTACTAGTAGATAATGAGCCAGGACGAGGACTTTTCGGAGAATGGGGATTAAGTATTTACGCTGAATACGGAAAGACAAAAATACTTTTCGACGCAGACACTAATCCGTCTGTCTTAGACTATAATGCCGGGAAACTGGAAATAGACTTGAGCAAACTCGATTTTGCTGTCCTAAGCCACTACCACTATGACCACACTGGTGGCTTCAAACTAGTAGGAGAAGTAGCTCCCAGCCTAACAGTATACGTCCCGCCGGGTCCTGGCCACGAGTTAGAGGAATTAGGGTTAAAGCCCGTAGTAGTAGAGAAGACAGTGGAGGTCTTTAAGGGAGTCTATGTAATAGGTCCTCTCGAGGCCTGGAAAGACTTCTATGAAATAGCTTTAGCAATAAAACTAGAAGGCAAAGGCTTGGTTCTGTTAGTGGGCTGTAGTCATCCCGGAGTAGACAAAATAGCTCTAAAAGCGCAAAAAGACACAGGTAATCGAGTATATCATGTGATTGGGGGATTCCACGGACCATCGAAAGAGACTTTAGATAAACTAGCAGAAATAGCAACGTATATTTCGGCTTCACACTGCTCTGGAAACAGTGCTAAAAACTACTTAAGCCGAAAATATTCTGAAAAGTATCGTGAAGTAAGAACAGGAACAATAATAGAGTACTAGTTGAGCTTAGTATTTTATATCTCTCAAACATTTTTCTTTCATGAGAAAGCCTCGAGTAGGGCTAATTTTCTCGGCTGTTCCTTCTGAACGAAGAACATGGCCTTACGTAGGATATGACTACAAGAAAAGAGCAGAAGAACTCGAGAAGCTAATTAAGGAAAACCTCCCTGAAATAGAGTTTGTAGCAAAATTAGTTCAGAGTAGAGATGATGTAGAGAAGATTTTGCAGGAAATAGGTGAAGTCGATGGCTACGTAATATACTACATCGGCATATGGCTTGGAGCGACTGAAGCCATATTGAAGAAAAATAAGCCCACTATACTCGTAGACGACCTGTATGCGGGATCAGGAGAATTTCTACTAGAATACTCAAAGGCTAAGAGGAAAGGGTACTCTGTTTTAGGAGTTGCTGCCACAAATATAAAGGATATTATCAAGTACATTAGGCTTCTCGACGTAGTCTATAGGTTCAAAAACTCTAAAATAGTAGTAGTTACTGATAGGAAAATTGATGACGAGTATAGAGAAACTATTGAAGAAGAATACGGATTAAAGCTAATACAGTATTCTTCAAGTAAACTAAACGAAGTATACGAAAACACTAATGACGAGGAGGCTAAGCGCTGGAAGGAAAAATGGATTAGAGAAGCGGAAAGAATACTTGAGACAAGCGAAGAAGAGGTTTTTAAGGCTGCTAAAATGTACTTAGCTCTCAAGAAGATTATTGAAAAAGAGAAAGCAGATGCTATTACAGTAGACTGTTTAGCACTAGTTTATGGCGGAAAAATACTAGCTTACCCCTGTTTAGCTTTCTTCCAGCTCAATAACGACGGATATGTAGCCACATGTGAAGCAGACATAGATTCCGCCGCCACTATGCTTCTCATAAAGTATTTGACAGGAAGACCTAGTTTCGTTTCAGATCCTGTAATAGACTTGAGCTCAAACCAAGTAATCTATGCTCACTGCGTAGCACCATCTAAAGTCTACGGACCTGGAGGACCTAGCGCCAAGTATATCTTAAGGACTCATGCTGAAGATAGGTCAGGGGTTTCTGTCCAAGTACTAATGCCTCTTGGAGAAAAAGTTACTACAGTTAAGCTGAACCTGAGAGAAAGAACAATGAGTATTCATAGCGGTAAAATAGTAGCTAATGTTGAGGAGGAAAAGGCCTGTAGAACAAAAGTAGCTGTAGAAACAGATGCCTACAATATTCTTGAGAACTGGAACATGTACTCTAACTTCGGCTGGCATAGAGTAACCGTCGTCGGCGACTACCGCAGAGAATTCATAAACATTGCCAGACTACTAAGGCTCAAAGTGATCGAAGAAGACAAGACCCCGGCATTAAAGTAACTTCTGCTAGAGTGCTTTAAATCATGGACGCGTGCCTACTCGTCTATAGAGATTTTTGTTCCGACGCAGGCTCTTAAATAGTGTTTAGAATATTCTGTTTCAAGTAGCTTTCTGATAGTATCTCCGCTACAATGTATTGGTGCTATGAGCTCTACTTTCATTGCTATTAAGCGCTCTACTAGTCTTCGACACTCTTTTTTCGAGTAAGCATATGTGTGAAATCCTCCTAACACTAAGTATACTTTATTTGAGGAAGATTTTCTCGCCTTATCGACTATTTTATCTACTCCAGCGTGACTGCAGCCGACAATTACTACTAGTCCTCTTGAAGTATTTACTGCGAGAGCTTGTTCCCATGGAGGACCATATACTTGCCCTACTATAAAGACACCTTTAGCGACAGTAAGAGTGTCTTCTACTTCGATTACGGTTAAGTTGAGTGATTTAATCCACCTTTTTGCACTAAGACTGATTTTTGACGGGATGTAGACTTTGAGTCCGGGCTTGATTCTAGCTAAATACTCTAGTCCTCCTATATGGTCTCCATGTTCGTGAGAAATGACTATAAAGTCTACTTCATGTAGATCTGTTCCCAGGACTCCGGTATTGTGCTTTAGTACTTCAGGAGAGGGACCAGTGTCGAAGAGTATAGTAGTATTTTCGGTTTTAACTAGAATTGATAGTCCCCACGCAGTTTGAATATTCTTTGCACTAGTATTTGGATTATTGTCTACAAGAACTAGTATTTCAAGTTTTTCTACATAGCTACATTTCACTTTCTTTATTTTCTCAGCCTTTCTTACAGTGAGAGAAGGAAACACCACTAAGTATAAGAAGAGTATTAAGAGGACTGAAGTAAGTATTAAGGCTATTTTCTTCAAAGTGTCTCACCTCTCCTACAGAGAAGTATTTTAATGACGTAAAACACGATTACTCCGACCATGACTACTAGAGCTATTAATAGAATGTACTTTATAATGTAGTCTTCTCCTGCCTCTAATGGTGTCTGCTGAGCTGATTCTTCGTTTTTCTCGACTTTCGGCGTAGCTGTTTTAGTTTCTCCAGTTAGTGAGATTAGGGTTTTTGTGTAGAATGAAGCCATTTTATAGTAGAGTAGTTTAGCTACGTAGTCTTCCGTTTCTTCAGCATACTCGAAGTATCCGTAGGTCAGTAAAGTAGAGTTTACCTGTGCTTCGGAGAGTGCTTCTAGTGCGATTGACCTAGAGTAGGCTAAGTACTTTTCTAACGCGCCTCCTATCCTAATTGATATCAAGTTTAGTTCAACTGTGGCATAAACAAGGGCTTTGAGAGCTCTAATGCATGTCGAGAAGTAGAGTTTTTCTCTATAAGCTTTTTGAGCCAGCTCAAGGTAGGTTTCGGCTGTAGGAAGTAGACTAGGGTTTTCGACTAGTGTTGCTGCGTAGGCTACAGCTGACTTAGCTTCGCTTAGAAGTATTGCAGCCTGCTTCTCTAAAACAGTTGTTTCTGCCTCCTCTACAGAGATGGTTTCAGCTACAGCTGAAGCACAGGAGACATGGGCTCGTGCCTCACCTATCTTCCTTAAGAATTCTTTCAGAGTAGACACTAAGGGGAACTGCTGGAAGGACTTATATGCTCTAAGAGCACTCAGTACAGCTATTTCGGCTGAAGAGACTTCTTCGGAGAGGAGAGCTGCCTTGAATGCATTTACTTGAGTTGCCTTTTCTGCTAGCTCTAGGTATTTCGCCGACTCTGCTTCGATAATGTCTAGTATTTTTCTTAGAGCAGAGACTCCGCCTTTATTCCATTTCTCAATAGAGTCGCTGTAGTAGAGTTCACTGAGGATACTTCTGAGTGTTAAGTAGGCTACATATGGTTTATTTCCTAGCAGAGCTTTCGCAGTATTTATTTTATCTTCAAGTTTTTTCATGTAGCTCTTGCCTAGCGTGTCTGAAAGGTTTTCAAGTAAACTAGATGTTTTTTCGAGGAGTTTCTTCGCCATAGTCTTCATGGTGATTAAGTATTTCTCGGGAGGTTTCTCTACTATCTCAGGCTTTTTGAAAGATTTTCCTGTAAAGTACTCTACTGCTTGTTTCAGACTCCACACCTCGACTACTTTTATGCCCCACTTCTTGTAGGCTATTTCAGCTACGTTTACTTTTTCTCTAGTGATAGTAGATATAGTGAATGGGCCTATTTTCTTAGTTACTACTTTTATTTCATAGTCTACTGTCTGGCCCGCGGGGACTAGGAATGTCTTTACTCCTATCTTAGATGAAGCCTCTATTTTCTCTAAGATACCGCCTACAGGACCGATAGTGCCGTCTGGAGCTATGAAGCCTGTCATAGAGATATCTTCCTTTAGACTAGAGTTTGTGAGAAGAGCATATATTGCTACAGCGATATAGGCTGAAGCAGATGGTCCTCCGACGATTACCGCTGGAGACTTTATGTAAATTAAGTAATCGTAGTTTGAGAAAGGTATTCCCGCGAGCCTATGAGCTACCTTAGCGGCCGTGTATACTGAAGCCTGCATATCTATTTCAGTTAAAGGCATTGTAGAAACATACACTTTCCCAGAGCCAGGCCGAATAAGCGTTACAGTAATCTCAATCAATACTCCTCTTTCACCAGACTCTGTTCTAGCTACAGCAGGAGCAAGTATCTTAATGCTTTTAGCCTCAAGATGTTGAGGAAAAATAGTCTGAGAGAAAGTAAGTGTTAAAAACAGTACTAGTAGAAGTGCTGCTTTAGTTTTCATCAATTAATACGCACTACTAACTTAACTTAAGCTTTCCGGATGTTCAGTAAGTATAGCTTATAACTAGGTATCTTTTATCAAGTAAAGATTAGTAAAGCTGCTAGTATAGTTCTTAGAAAGAGCGAGAAGACCGCTGAGGCGGCTTGGGGAAATTAATGTCTTTTGTGGAGTTCGTGTTTAGCTTTCTCTTCTATTTTATTGAGGTCTTTGACTATGTTTTTGTCGATGATTGGTTCTGGTGGGTAGTTTTCTTTCAAAATAGTTTCTACGGTGGAGTGGGCTTTACTTAATAGTGACTTATTGTTTTTTATCCATGTAGCCCAGCTTTCTCTATTAAAGATTTTAGGGAACCATAGTTCTTTTCTAAGGTGTTTTACTGTATGTATTTCTTTGAGGAAATTTCCTCTGGGCCCTACCTTTTCTATGATGTTGAGTGCTAGTGTTTCACTGTTTACTTCGAATCCTCTTAATATTCTATTGAAGTAGTCGAGCCACTCGTTGTCTACTACTAGTTGTTCCCAGCTCGCTCCCTGATCAGCTCCAACTATTCCTTGTGCACCTATTCCTTCTGCTCCAGCTGCTATAACAAGTGCTGTGCTTAAGCCTTTTTCGAAGCCTGCTTGGAAGTCTGGATAATTAGAGTCGGTTAGTCCTACGTTACAGAAGCAAGGCAAATTGAAGCTTTTAGCTACTTGTATGCCTGCTAGACATGCTAGTATGTTTTCAGGGGCTCCGAAGCAGCAAAGTCCTGTTCTTTGGTCGAGTACGTGAATTGATGTAAAAAAGTAGATGGGTGTTTTGGGGTTGAGTAGATTTACTAGTGTTATTCCAGCGAGTACTTCGGTGGTCTGTAGGCTGAGTGAGCCGGCTATAGTTACTGGCCCCGTGCCTCCCATAAGGGTCATTGATCCTACAGCGCTTATAGGCTGCTCATACTTAGATAACTCGATCAGTATCTCGATAGCGTGCCTCGATAGCTGCAGAGGACTTGTAGGCTCTGCATCATATCTTATAAGCTTCATTTTCCTCAGTTCTTCTTCACCGCCAGCGACTATCTTGCCCATTTCAATTATATATTTTAGTGAATCTGGCGAGTAGATCCACGAGCCACAGGGTTTCTTTGAATACATGAATAGTAGCTTGAAGCTGTGAATGTCTCTTAGTTCTAGAGGAACATCGCTAGGCATTACGAAGGGAGTAACGAATGAAATATTCTTTAGACTATTTCCCAATACTATAGACTTAATACAGTCTTCAGTAGTAGCTAGTCTCCGCTTCATCTTCAAATAATCTACAAGGTAAATTTCACAGCACATCGAAGTCTTCAGTTTCCCATCCCCTATCTTAGTTCTACATTTTTTGTCAGGAGAACTTACTGAAGATAATTTAGGAGCTTTAGAGACTCTTTCTAAAACTAATTCTCTTGGAATTTTAACTAGTCTTCTCTTATAGTCGACTACAGAACCATATTTTTCGAAAAGTTTAAGAACTCCTTGATGATCAAATACAAAGCCCACTTTCTCTAAGATATCTAGCGCATTTTCCCTAATCATGTAGACTTCATTGTCGGATAGTAATTCTAGTCTTTTAGTAAAGAAGCCGAGAGGCATTAGCTCACCTGTGCAAATAATTAAGCTAAAAAATTAAACTTATTTAAATACTTGAAATAAAGACGAACTTATCTCGGCGGCGGAGGCGGTGGTGGCGGAGGAGAAGAGGTCTTTTTCTTTAGTGTTATTGCTACTAGTGCCACTATTGCTATCACTGCTACTGCTGCTATGAGAATTATTGTTGTAGTCTTGTATTCTATTCTCCATTCTGCGACTATGTGTTTAGGTGAGTCTACTACTAGTGTTGTTGTGGGGCTTGTCGAGTCTATGTCTCCACTCCACTTCACGAAGACTGCTTGCTGTAAGAAGCTTATGTCTACTGTTGGCTGTACTGATATTTGTATAGTAGAGCCTTCATCGTACCAGCCTTCTCCAGTCGGAGAACCATACTGTGACTCTACTTTCACGAAGTACTGTTTCTTATACTCTGCTACTAAGACTGTTTTCTTTTCTACTGCTACTGTTATTTTAGGTGTTTTCTGTCCTGTGCTCCACTTTACGAAGACGATTCTAGCTCCTTTCCCTAGAGGTATTAGTGGTACTACTTCTACTGTGTATGTTTTCTTGCCCTTTACTTCTACTGCTCCCTGGCTGTCTGTAATGTATGTTTTTCCATTTATTTTGACTATAGGCTTATTTGGAATAGATGTCTCTATTCTGAGCAGAGCTTCTACGACCGTCACCGTTGCTGTTGCTTCACCTATGCTGGAGACTGCCTTAACTACTATTTGTCCAGGTGTCTGGAGGACTAGTGTGAACTCTACTTCACCGCTGCTTCCCGTAGTCTTCTCTCCTACTAGCTTTGATCCTACATACAGTTTTACTGCGAGATTCGGTATGGGCTGTCCCTCAGTGGTTTGCGCGACTATTTTTACTGTGAACTCTTCTCCTACAGAGACTTCGCTTGGAGCGGTTATCTTCAGTGTTCCTAGAGCTGGTGCTACCGATATTTTCGGCTCTACTCTCCAGGAAGAGCTCCACCATGCTCCAGCGAATAAGTATTTTCCATCAGGTGTAATAGCCATATGTCTTATCAGTCTAGTTGAGAGACCTGTATTGAAGGGGTATATCTTAACGGTGTTTGATGCCTTTCTGATTTCTTCTAGCCAGGTGTAGTATACTCCCTCTCCCTCTATTGAGGAGATATAAGCTACTTCTTTGCTCCAATCTATTTTAAGGCACGTATATAGAGTTGGCGAAGAACCTGCTGGAGACAGCTCTAGTGTCTTGAAGACTGGAGTTGGTGAAGTTACGTCAGGACAATATATCAGTTTGCCTGATGCTTCGAGAGCGAATAGTTCTCCTTTACTGCTTATCTCAATGCTCACTATTCCTTTAGATGTTTTGCCACTAGACGGGTATACTTGCTTCCACTGAGTGTTTTCTCTCTCTGCGAGCAAGTTTGTCGCCATAAATATTCTGCTCGGACCGAACCAGAAGTAGTGGTCATTGCCCTGCGTCTTGTAGATAGGCTCTCCCTCATATGTTGCTACAAACCAGTAAGTAGTTTCTCCGCTCCTATAGTAGGCTATTCTACATGTGCCTCCTTTAGTGGGGAGCCCTTTTCTCGAAATAAAGCTTGTCTTTGATACTAAGTCGTATACTTCTACACCGTCCTCCTGTAGCGCTAGTACCACGTAGTGGTCTACTATTAGCCCGTAGACCGTCGGATTAGTTGTCAGCCTCACTGTTCCAGCTTCATAGTTTCTTGTCTTATGCCTGTTTTCTATAATGTACTGCGAGGAAATCGCTATGAGCCCATACCTCTTTTCCTTAGTGCCTCCGGAGACGCCTGGGACTGGACCTGGATATGCTGTGAGGAGCAGTAGATCCAGTGTATATGACCTGCCTTCAACTGTGATACTATAGCTGTATTCTGCTGGGAATGGGAGCATGTACCACGGGAAGCCTGCTCTAATTGCTCCTGGAGGCAGATCGAAGTCATCTACCCATGTTTCGCCGTAGTCGTAACTTATCTCTATTCCAGCCTGACAGAGTGCTACGAAGGTGTGTGGGTGTGGGCTGTGGCTTAGGAAACTTATCTGGTTCATACACTCTCCGTAGAGGCCGTTGTAGGACGGAGTCCATGTCTTGCCTCCGTCTACTGTTTTGAGCAGTGATTTGAAGGAGTAGGAACATGTGTAGGCTATTTTTGCTCCAGGGATGCCGTTTATGTATATTTTATAGTCTTCTGGGTTTTCTCCCTCGGAGTGCTTATCTACGGCGATAAATGCTCCCCATCCGTCTTCTACGAAGGAGTGTAGCCACTTCTTGTTATCTGGGTCCCATGCTGCTACTCCGAAGACTGTTCTATGGTTTTCTGGATAGGGGTATGCTCCGACTAGTTTTCCGGGAGAACCCCACCATATTCTGTTCGGGTTATATGGGTCTACTTTAATGTCACATATTATGGGTGGTCTCTCTAGCTTAGGAGGATTCTTTGCTCCTTCGAGGGGATTAAGTCTAGTCCAAGTCCATTTTCCTCCGCTGTATTCTCCTCTGTAGATCCAGTCGTCGTACGTGCCTACGTAGACTATGTTCTCTTCCTCTGCGACCGCTACAGCTGTAGTCTGCTTATCGAGTATTTTAGTCCACTTCCATTTTCCGTCTAGGTTTGTGACCATGTATAGTCCGACGGGATACTTTGAGACAAAGAGCACTGACTGCCCGTTGAAGTCGGGGTCGTATGCTAGTCGGTAGACTATCCATCCTGTTTTAGGAGGTACTGTGTTCGGGGGGAGCTCGTGTTTAATAGCTTTCCACGTGCCTCCAGTATATACCAGTTCGTAGATCCAGTTTATCGACTTGGCTTCTGGTACATGGCTTCTAATTCCGAGGAATAGTCGTTTATCGCTTAGGGCAACTATTGAGACTATGCTGCAGTACTCTCCTTTCTCTAGCTCCTCTACCCCAGTATTTATTTTAACCCATGTCTCGCCGTCGTCTGTACTCATCATTAAGCCTCTGCCTCTCCCTACACCCGCGAAAAGCACTCCATTGGCTTCAGCCATTGAGACAAAGCCTATGTCGATTAAGTTCACTTCAGTTATTCTCCTCCACGTTTTTCCTCCGTCTCTGCTTATGAAAGCCGAGTTTCCTGTAGCAGTTATTACTGTGTGCTTTGATGTGACATAAACAAAGTAGTTGTCTCCTCCGTCTGGACCTATGTTGATCCAAGTGCCTCTGAGTACTTTAACTCCAGCAGTCTCCTTGGTCTCGGCTAATACTTTATTGAGATTAGGCTTCCAGTTATTGTAGTATACTCTGTCAGCCATTTCAGCTACAGAAGCCTGCTCAATGAGTTTTCTCTCGTTGTTGTTTAAGTTCATGCGAGAGTCTTTTATAGTGTGGTCTCTCACGTTGCTGAACGTTATCTCTATGTTCGCGTCGTTGTCGGGAGCGTCTACGCTTCGCCCTAAAACATAGTCTAAGTAGCATTTGTCTGGGTTTAATCTAATCCATATGCCTCTCTTCTTGAAAGCATTGTAGTTTACGACGATATTGGGGTAGTCGGGTGCTGGACACATGTGTTCTCTCAGGAAAGATAGCTGCATTACTTTGATCCAAGGAGCGTTTGCTACTATCTCGTCGTAGTGAAAGCCCATGTCTCTCTCGTACCAGAAGTTATAGGTCTCCTCTAGGCTCATGACAACAGATGGCAGGCTGGCTGTTAGCCCCTTTTCGTGAGCTGCTTTCATCACTAGATAAGAGTATACTTCTCTCTTCTTTCCACTGAGCTCTACTACCCATGGTCTGAACACGAAGTCTTCGTCTGGATCAGATTTACCGTTCTTGTTTACGTCGGTTATGAATAGTGTTTTCTCCTTATATCCGTCAGGCTTGCCGTTGCCGTTGTTGTCTAAGTAGAAGCCTACATCAGCGTCGTATTTCAGGGTAGAGAAGTCTATAGTACAGTTTGTCTCAGTACAGGAGCCGGGGACATACTTTAGGTTCCTGATGTCATTCCAGGGTAGTCCGTCGCCGTCAGCATCTACATTCCAGTTTTTGTCTTCTCCTATTCTACCGAGATCTGTTGTTGTCAGGAAGTTTGTCGCAGGGCTTTCGTAGAAGACTATGTACTTGACGTTTTCTAAGCCAGACTTATACTTGTAGAAGATCATTGCAGCCATTACTCCGCCATAGGATGAGCCATACATACCGACATTATCTATGAGAACCTGGTAGTCTACGTAGTCTCCTATCTTTTTCCCAGAGCCGCTCGCTAGCTTACCTTGAGCAAACTGTAGTACAGCGTAAAGTGCTTCATAGCAAGCGCTCCCCCTGTAGTCGTATGTTCCGCCGCTCTCGAACTCCATTTTCTGACCATTCGGGAGTTTTAGTGTAGTCTTTCCTCCAGGGAATATGAAGTATATCCATATTACTCCAAATGGATCCCAGTCTTCTCTAAGGAAGGGGAAAAATCCTGGGTATGGTCCTCCCTGTACGTAGACAGCTACTGGTGCGGCTGACCCGTATCTAGGTTGCTTAGGATAAAGCATCATAGTGGCTACTCCTTTACTCCCGGCTGAGGCACAGGGTATCCAGAATACTACCGCGTAGTATTTTCCGCAGTCATAGGGACCATACTCCGAGGAATCGGCTGTTGGCTGGGCTGAGAGTTTTAAGGCTGGTGTAAGGAAGTATGAGGCGTAAGATGCTATAAAGAGGAGAATAATAATTAATTGTCTTGCCTTTACCATATCGTTATGAGTGAGTGGGAGAAGATATATATCTTTTATGTACTCTAAGATAATATCAATTGCGAATACAATGTTTTTAGTTACAATTAAATAATATATTATCGAGGAGAATACATTTATAGCATTTTAAGACCGACAAACTACTATGACAAAAATGGAAGTGCTGTAGGTTAGCTTAATAAAAAATAAAATATATTTAAAAATAATATATTTTTATCTTATGCTTTAATATCTTCTTAAGAGATTGTGCTCTAAGTCTTCTAAGAATCTGAGTCTCTTAGGTATGGGTGGGTGGCTTGAGAATATTTCTACTATTGCAGGTACTTCTTTTCTCATAAGTCTCCTTATGTGAGCTTCTACTGGGTCATAGAATATGTCAGCAAAAGCGTAGATAAATAGGAGGGCTGCTAATCTGTTTCTTGAGAGAAGTCTGAGGAAGCGTGGTCTTTTACTATATATGAGGTCTAGTCTAGCTAGTGCTCTCTGGAGGGGTCTTCCTGTTCCCAGGATTAGTGCGCTGTGTGCGTCTGCGTAGTATTCTCTGAGTCTGTTAAAGTGCATTACGATGAACTGGAATAGTATTCCGGCTACGAGTGCTACTAGTCCTGCTAGCACAATGGCTCCCTCTCCTCCTTCTCTGTCTCTATCTCCGCTCCAGAAACCTACTTCAACTAATATTCTTCCTATATAATATATTAGAGTAGGTAGGAATGCTATTAGGAGCAATACTTGTACATCTCTGTGCTTTAAGTGCCCTAGCTCGTGTCCTAGCACGGCTTCTATTTCTTCTTCGCTCATAGTCTCTAGTAGTCCTCTAGTGACTGCTACTCTTGGTCCGCTTAAAGGAGAGCCGTAGGCGAAGGCGTTGGGTATGTCTATTTCAGCTACTTTTACTCGAGGAGGCTCCATTCCAGCTCTAGTTGCTAGCCTCTCTACAGTGTGTATAAGCCATCCTTCTCTATAGGGGTCTGCGTCTCTTACTCCATAGAAGATCTCTATCAAGTAGGGTGATACGAGCCACTGTATTAGCATTATGAAGCCTATGAAGACTGAGTAGTGGAGCAGTGTTAGTCCTAGTCCGAAGTACTCTGCTATTAGGTACAGTACTACAATTGATGCCACTATTATTGCTATTGCTGTGAAGAACATTCCTGTAACTAGTCCTCCTAGATTTCTTGGTCTCCAGGTCAAGAAGGAGCTTGCTTTAGTTGAGAGTACAATGACTAAGATAAGGCTTATTACTGCTGCTAGTAGCCCGCTTATTAGGCCCCACGGGCCCAGGAATATCATATTACCTAGAGAACTTTGCTTTTCACCAATATAAATTTTGTAGTGATACTATAGAAGCGAAAATAATTCTTTTATAGTACATAAAGCTTCCTCGACGAGCTCTCTGAGCGATATTTTCTTTCTTAAATATGTATAATGGAAGCTTAGCCAGTATGTTTCTCCTTTTTCTGCTAGAACCTTCAAGTTTTTCTCAGCAGTAGAAAGGACTTGGCTTGGACTAAGGCTGAGGTTTTTTAAGTGTTCGAGTAGTCTGCTTCTATTTAGGTATTTTACTAGCCTTAAGTCTACTGTTGCCTTCAGTATATCGTGTAGAGCATATTCTATGTTTTCTCCGAAGTTTTTCCCTATCTTCCCTACTATTTTTAGAGCTATCTGCCACTCAAGCTCGCTCATCAGAAATTCTACTTCGCCTAGTTTTCCTGGGAAAACTTGTTTTACTTTAATAGTGGGCGTATTAGGCATTGATGCTATCTCAAACCTTAGTTCATCTATTTTTGCTTCTCTAACTCCCAGTGTTTTTTCGAATAGTTTCTTGAGTTCAAGTATTCTACTAAAGTGTAGCTCTACTCCAATTCTATTTCTGAGGTAAGAGTAAAAGGGTTCTCCTACGTGTCTGCATATAACTGGGATGTAGAGTGATAGGACTTGTGGAAAATAGTCGTGTTCACGGTCATACATGACTAGATATAGGGGTATTCCTCTCTCTTTGCCTATAGGTAATACTAAGGTTTCATTTGAGTCTGCTAACCACTTATTGAATTTAGCTATTTCTACTAGTACTACACGCTTAGCTTTATATCCTGGAAGCCATCCTGTGTCTAAGTCGAAGGTGAGTCGGGGCTCGAGCTCGTAGTGGGGGGCTATTAGGTAGTTTATTATAGCTCCTCCACCGAAAGATAGTTTATCTCCGAAGAACTCTGCCATGAGCTTTAGTAACCTCAGTATATGCCATATTCTCTCAGAGTGTGCTTTTAAGAGAGTTTTATCGCTCTGGGGGAGAGCTTTGTAGTCTTTAAAGAGATATGTACATAGTTCCTCTAAGTCTGTGTCGCCGGGAGTCAGTTTACTCAGTTTTTCCATGAAGTCTTTCATATGTTTCTCCTGTAGTCTTCACCATTTGTGAACAGCCAGGGTGTTGCTAGAGGAACTATTTCCTCGATAGCAGTATAGTCTGCCAGAGCTTCAAACCGCACGTCTACTGCTGGAGCACGTCCAGTAATCATATACTTATATAAGAGGATAGCTGATGCTAACTTCAGTCCCCTCTTACTACATTTTGAGAGAAGCTTATTCCAGTTGAGTTTCCTAGACCATAGTATGTCAACTAGTATGCTCTGGTATTCACTTTTAGTCACGTAGCTCAAGTAATCAGCGTAGCTCTGTTCAGGAGAAGCTACTATACTGAAGCCCGAGTACAGTCCTTCCCACGAGAAAACATAGTCTCTCCCTCTCAGCGATACGTACACTACTTTAGGTTCATCGAGCTTTACTCTACGCTCTAGCACTCTATCAATAAATATTAGAGGAGACTCTATTTTCCCCAGCCAGTACTGTCTAAAGACAGTGGGATCTGATACATAGTAGAGAGTAGAAGGAACTCTAGTATACAGGACTCTTAGAGAACTCTTCAAGCCTCTCTCATCAGATTCTTCCTCTAAAACAGTTTCCACTAACTCTAATATTTTCCTAGAAACCTTACCATCTGACAAAATATAACCTCTGCTCCTCTTCACAACAATACCCTTCCTGTACATCTTCCTTAGAAACTCGTACGTAGTAGCTGGGTCCACCCTGTATACACTAACTATTTTCCTCGCTGAAACAGGATAGTCTACTAAATAAGCCTTCACTAGCTCCACTAAAGTAGCATACTTTACCTTACTATCTAGCAGAGCGAAAACAGCGTTTCTCACATACGAGTATACTAAGGAACTGATATAAAAACGTTATGTTAATCATATCAATTTAATTACAGAACCCTAACAAATCTGCTTCAGAGGCATTAAGTATTTTAGTGAGAGACGTGTTTTAGAAAGGTGTACACGCTAGATGATAAGAGAATAGAGTTTCTTAAAGAGATATGTGAGGAATTCGGTCCCCCGGGCTTCGAGAACCGTGTTCTCAAAAAAGTATACAAGTATGCTAAACCTTACGCAGATGAAGTTAAAAGAGACCAGCTAGGCTCCCTCATATTCGTTAAAAGAGGCTCTAAGGAGACGCCTAAAATACTTGTAGCAGGTCACGTAGACGAAGTAGGATTTATAGTCACAAGTATTACTAAGGAAGGCTACATCACATTTCATCCTCTAGGAGGATGGTTCGACCAAGTATTACTAGGGCAGAGAGTAGTAATAATGGGTAGTAAGGGGCCAGTAATAGGCGTTATCGCCTCTAAGCCACCACACTTGCTTAGACCAGAGGAGAGAGACAAAGTAGTTAAGAAGAGAGACATGTTCATAGATGTTGGAGCTACTAGTGAGAAAGAAGTAAAAGAAATGGGTATTAAGATAGGAGACCCTATTGCACCCTGGTCTCCCTTCATGAAGTCAAATCAAGGTAAAACCTATATGGGTAAGGCTTTCGACGATAGACTCGGCGCTTTCGTCGCAGTAGAGGTACTAAGGTATCTCAAGGAAGCAAACATAGATCACCCAAACACCTACTACGCTGCCGCGACTGTACAGGAGGAAGTAGGCTTAAGAGGAGCAACTACTGTAGGCTGGGTAGCTGAACACGATGTAGCCATAATAGTCGAAGTAGATATCGCTGGAGATGTACCGGGAATAAAGCCGCAGGAAGCACCAACAAAGCTAGGCAAGGGACCGAGTATAGTTACCTACGATGCCTCAATGATACCAAACCAGAAGCTAAAAGAATTCATCGTTCAAGTAGCTGAGGAAGCCAAAATACCCTACCAGCTCTCAGTAGTACCCGGCGGAGGAACAGACGCTGGCAGACTCCACTTATATAAAGAAGGTAGACCAAGCATAGTCATAGGTGTCCCGACACGCCATATACACAGTCACGTAGGAGTATTCCACAGAGACGACCTAGAAAACGCCGTAAAGCTAGTAGTCGAAGTAATCAAAAGAATAGACGAAGAAAAAGTAAAAGAATTCACTTCAATTTAATAAAGTATTTTTACTTCCCTCGAATTTATTCTTGTGTGCGATACATTAGTCGCTCTAAGAAACTCTACTAAAGAAAACTGCAGTATTTTCGCTAAAAACAGTGACCGCGAGCCAAATGAAGCACAGCTAGTCGAAATATACCCTCGGCTAAAACATGAAGCAAGAACCGTAAAATGCACGTACATCGAAGTCCCGCAAGTAAAAGAAACCCACACTGTCCTCATTTGCAGACCTTTCTGGATGTGGGGGGCTGAAATGGGAGTAAATGAACACGGACTAGTGATAGGCAATGAAGCAGTCTTCACTAAAGAACCCTACTCTAAGACAGGGCTAACTGGAATGGATATGCTTAGACTAGCTCTCGAGCGCTGTAAATCTGCCGAAGAAGCGCTAGACCTCATTACAGGTCTCTTAGAGAAATATGGGCAGGGCGGAAACTGTGGATTCACGAAAGAAATGTACTATCACAACTCTTTCATTATAGCTGATCCAAAGGAAGCATGGGTTCTCGAGACAGCTGGAAAATACTGGGTCGCTAAGAAAGTGAAAAACGTTAGAAGTATTTCAAACGCTCTTTCAATTAAACGAGAATGGGATAAAGCATCACCTAGACTAATAGATCATGCAGTCGAGAAAGGCTGGTGTAGAGACGACAAAGACTTCAGCTTCGCCAAGTGTTACTCAGACCTATTCTACACATTTTTCGCTAAGGGCAGAATTAGACAGAAATATACTCAGAGAAAACTCGAAGAAAAAATAGGTGAAATAGACTTCACTTACATCAAGAAAATAATGAGAAGCCACTACACAGACCTCGACTACACTCCAGTCAGAGGCTCAATGAAAGACATATGCATGCACGCAGGAGGAACAACAAGACCCTCGCAGACAGCAGGCTCACTAATAGTCCTCCTCTACGAAGACCTACAGCTATCCTGGGTAACAGCTACCTCAACACCCTGCATAAGCTTATATAAGCCAGTATTCATACCCGCAGGAATACCAGACATAGGCAAACCTAAAGGAACATACGACCCTCAAAGCCTATGGTGGAAACACGAAAAACTCCACCGCAAACTACTCTCACAATACCGTACCTACGCACCAGAAATAAGAAAGGAAGTAGAAGAGCTTGAAAGAAAACTAGAAAAACTAGCTAAAGAACTCAGAGACAAATATGTTAAAGGAGAAGCTTCTCTCAAAGAACTATTCGAAGTAACAAACACAGCATTCGACTACGCGTATAAAATAATAGAAAAATATGATAAAATAGTAGAAAAAGGATTCATACTAAACCCCTTCTTCAACTACTACTGGAGAAAAGTAAATAAACAAGCACTACTAAACATATAGCTAATTCTACTTAAATAGAGTTTTCTCCAGAAAGGCTAGGAGATCAGCAGCCTCCCTCCTCTTAATCTCAGGAGCAGCTCCAGAATGTCCACTACGAGTCTCTACCCTCAAGTAGACAGGAGCTTCAATTTCTTTAAGCTTAGCAACAAACTTCAATGCATGACTTGGGTGAACTCTATCATCGTGGAGACCAGTAAAAATCAGAACAGGCGGATACTTTGTTTTCCTCACATTATGGTAAGGAGAATACTTAAGCAAGTATTCTGCGTCCTTAGGGTCATCTGGATCACCGTACTCAGGAATCCATGCTCTCCCAATATAGAGCTTATGAAATCTCAACATATCTATCACAGGATAGCCTATTAAAGCAGCGTCAAGGAGCTCAGGACTCTGAGTCAATACGGCAGCTACTAGTAAGCCTCCATTACTAACTCCAATTGCCGCAACCCTGTAGCCTTTCTCCTTAAAGAACTTAAGCACAGCCTTAAAGTCCTCAAAAACATTCTGCTTCTTCTCTCTCATACCCTCTCTATGCCACTTCTCACCATACTCTCTACCACCCCTAGTATTCACAACAACATAGACTCCACCTTTCTGAATAAAAGGCATTATCTGAGGCTTAAACTTGGGAGTAAGCGATTTACCAAACCCACCATACCCGTATACAAGAGCAACCTTAGAGTGCTTCTTCTTACTAAAAGTAAAGAAGTGGACTCTAGTACCATCATAAGACTCAACAACCCCTTCATCAATCACATAGTCTCCACTAAACACAGCTTCATCAATTATCCTCAAGGTATCACTAAAACTATAGAGCCTAAACGGCACAGTAAAAGAAGTATAAACAAAAACAGCTTCACGCCTATTAGAGTGCATAGAATAAACACTCCCAGGAGGATAAAACTCAATAACATTCAAAGGCTCTCCAGAAGTCTTAAACAACCTAAATACAGAAGAGGCATTAGCTAAATAACACGCAAGAATTCTATCTCCCACAATAACAGCGTACATAAGAGGATACTCGCTCTCAGAAACAATACTCTCTACACTACCATCCTCCCTGACTCTAATTAACTTACCTAAACCATCCCCATCATAAGACACCGCCAAATACCCATCAAAATAGTCTACAGGCTTAACAACAAAGTCACCACCATAAACCCTAGTCCAAGTAAAAGGATCACTCAACCTACCACCATAAAGAGTACTCTTAGCCCACCCATAACTAACTCTAACCAAAATCCTATCGCGAGCACTAGTCTCATGCAAGTAAATAAAATGAGAGCGAGGAAGTCCCTCCCCAAAAACCATAGTGTCTGAGCCATCTTCCCTCAAAAACACTCTTGAAGCAGGAGGGTTCACACCATCAGGAGTCTTCTCACGCCGAAACATCTTGACATAATAAAACCTATCTTCATCAACCCAAACCAAATTACCTACAGCGCCCTTAATCTCATCAACAACCTCTATTGAATCTAAGTCAATAACTCTGATTATCTGCTCATCAGAACCAGCAATAGAATACGAGTAAGCAAGCCTACTACCCTCCTTATTAACATAAAAATACGTCAAAACAGAATCCCTCTCAAGCCTACTTCCCTCAACAACTATACGTTTCTCACCGCCATGCAGCCAAACAATCTTCTGAGAAACATTCTCAAGCAACTGAACAAAATACCCTCTTTCAGTAATCCTAGCAAGCTTCACCACAGGATACTCACAAAAACTCTTCAAAGCCTCATAGTACTTATCGGGCAAAGAGCCTAAAAGACTTCTAGTCCTCTCATTCTCCCTCCTAATCCACTTCAACACCTTAGGATCATTTAGCTTCTCTAACCACAAGTAACGATCCTCAACCACGTATACACTTCTTAACAAAAATACTTATATTTATCGAAAATCTAGAGGACAGCTAACCTCGGTCAGGGAAAGTTCATTAAACTCCGCAAAATCATCACTACTAAACAAGAAAACAAAATATCAGACACAATTAAGCTAGAACCATAAGAAGAAATACTGGAAATACTCAGAGTAGATCTCAGAAAGAGTTAAAAGACAGTAGAAGTGGATCATTTACCCAGGAAACCCCAGCTCACAAAAATCCTCGACTACATGCTACCTCAGTTATGGCTGGAAATTCGCTAAACTCAAAACTCGGCTCTAAATAAAATATTCAGCACTAGTCTACTAGGAGAAATCACACCATACTCACATATACCTCTCACCAATAACTACTAGAAGAGATATGTATTCAAGAAAAATAATCCACGTATTCGCCACGAGTATGATTCACTACTTAATACCAGTATATAACGTAGAGGGGAAAGACTTCCCAGCAGTCTCCATCACTGGATCTAAATGTAAACTCATGTGTAAACATTGCTACGCACGAATACTACAACGCATGAAACCCACAGAAACTCCCAGCGAACTAGTCGAGTTCGGCAGAAAAATACGGGAAAGGGGGTACAGAGGACTACTAGTAAGTGGAGGAAGCGACGAAAAGGGCAGAGTACCATTCGAAGACTATGTAGATGCAATTAAAGAACTAAAGAAAATAGGCTTAAAAGTATTCATCCACACAGGACTCGTAGACGAACAAAGAGCAAAACTACTCAAAAAAGCCGGAGTAGATATGGTCTTATACGACATAGTCTCCTCCCAAGAAGCCATAAGAAAAATACTCAACTTAAACTGTAGCCCAAAAGACTACTGGAAAGGACTAAAACACTTAGTAGAACACAAAGTACCCGTAGCACCCCACATAGTAGTAGGCTTAAACGAAGGAAAACCAAGCGAAGAACTCAAGTCAGTAAACATAGTAGCATCAACAGGCTGCAACGCACTAGTAATAGTAGTATTCACCCCCTACCCAGGAACACCCCTAGAAAACGCCCAGCCCCCTCCAGTAAACTACATCCTAAAAGTAATGGAGTACGCCAGAAGAAAAATATCCGCTCCTATGTCACTAGGCTGCATGAGACCAAGACAGATCAGAGAAATAGAGTACAAGGCAGTAGACCTAGGCTTCAACGGAATAGCATTCCCAAGCCAAGACGCACTAAACTACATAACATCTAAGAACATTAAATACGAAATACACTACGAATGCTGCGCCTCAATAGCATATCACTCAAAACACACTAAGGCACCTCAAGCTCCAAAACTTTCTCCGGTCCCTTAAGATAAAGATAAAACATATTGAGAACACCCCTACCCAAAAGAGCCTTTCTCAAATAAGGATGTACATATGCTTTGATAAGCTTTCTAAAACCATTAAGTTCTATAAAAACAATCACGATTTTTAATCTCGCAGGAAAAAATCCACCATGCACAGCATAGCAGTCTTCATCAAACTCTGTAAGCATTAAAGACAATTTATCGTAATATTCCTCAGGTAAAAGCAGAGTCTCACTAAACCCTGTGTCAACATAAGCTTTCACCTCAGCCCGCAAATCATTCACCGGATTAGCCACAACAACAGTTACCACAGGAGCAGGCGGCCTAAGAGAATCATCATATCGTTCAAATAACTTCAATACCACCACCTCCCACTTCAATAAATCTCACAGACTTAGGCTTCACTTCACGAATAATACTCCTCTTAATCTTCTTCTCCCTATAAAGCCTCCTAAGCAACACTACACACTCCTCTATACTACTACACAAATAATACTCCCTCTTACTAACTACTACCAAAAACCCCTTCCTCCCCTCCTCATAATACTTACTAGCCAACCTCTCCGCCAAATCCTTCAAATAATCTCTCTTACCCTTCACTCCAACAACAGGCTTCCTAAGCCACTCACGCAAAGCCATATTAACAGCCTCACTAACAGTTATACCCAATAAAGCCGCCCTCGCCTTCACCTCACGATACACTTCCTCATCAATATTCCTCAAGAAAACACCTCTCTTACCCACAATAAAATTAACGAAAACCAGTATATAATGATATCTAGATATCTCGATCTCCACCAATTACTTTTTATAGCATTAGGGAGCACTATTCAAGGAAACATATGCCCATAGGGGAGTCCCCTGAATACGTTAGAACAAGCACAGCCGCAGACATAGTCCTCGGGTTCTCTCCAGGCAAATTCTATAGAAACGCAGTACCATACTGCATAAACCTCCTCCTATACTTCAAAGATGGATGCAAAGCAAACTGCCTCTACTGTGGACAAGCAAGAGAAGTAGCTAAAGACGCAGCCTGTAAAACACTAATAAGAGTAGAGTGGCCACTACGAAAACTAGACAACGTAATAGCCTCCCTCAAGAAAATCCTGAGAACAGGATGCTCCTTCAGACCCTACAGAGTATGCGTAGCAACAATAACAAACCCTAAAGCAGTAGAAGCCGAAATAGAAGTAATCAGAAAAATATACCACGAAGTAGGAATGCCTATCTCAGCACTAATAACACCAACACTCTTCCACAAAGAAGAAATGAAGAAACTAAGAGAAGCAGGCGCAGAAAGAATAGGAATAGCAATAGACTGCGCCACACCCCAAATATTCGACCTACTAAGAGGCAAAGCCGCTAGAGGACCACACAGATGGCAAAGATATCTCCAAGGAGTAGAAGAAGCAGTACAAGTCATGAACAAAGGAAAAGTAGGAATACACCTCATAGTAGGCTTAGGAGAAACCGAAAAACAAGCAGTAGAACTAATACAGAAAACACACGACATGGGCGCCGAAACACACTTATTCTCATTCTACCCCGAAGAAGGCTCAGTCCTAGAAAAATGGCCCAGACCCCCAATAAGCCAATACAGAAGAATACAGCTAGCCCGCTACCTAATAAACAATGAAATCACCTACGCCGAAAACATGAAATACAATCAAGCAGAACAGATAACAGACTATGGAATATCAAAAGGACTCCTAGCAGACATTATTGAAACAGGACAACCATTCATCACATCAGGATGCCCAGGCTGCAACAGACCATACTCAAACGAAAAACCAAGCGAATTCCCAAGAAACTTCCCATACCCACCAACACGAAAACAAATCCAAAAAATAAAACAACAACTACAAACATATAAATTATCTCAAAACACAGTAAAAGATCTAAAAAAATATTTAGTAAAGTATAATTATTAGAGATTGTCTTAGTAAAGCTTTAATGCATATATCATAGCTAGAAAGTAGTCTGACTAGCAGTTTTCCTTTGCTATCTTTACCTTAGCCTATCTAGTGATACTTGATTTTTAGTAATGCTATAATAAAACATATTGCTGATATAG
>QMSB01000017.1 GCA_003650815.1 Thermoprotei archaeon
AACCCTATTTTTTCTGCTATATGGTAGACAAGAGGTAGCTTAAACCATCTGCCAGCATAAGCTCTCATTCCGCATACTATGGCTATTATAAGCCAAACTAACCATAGTACTGGGTGCACTATTACTAGGAGAGGCCAGAGTATTTTCCAGAGTATTCTATACGTAGATAATGTAGTTAAAACTACGTGAAGTACTATTACGGATAATCCGAAAACTAGGCTCTGAGTAGCGTGAAATCTGACAAAACGGTCGCCAGGTCTGGCTAGAAGTGCCATTAGAGGTCCGATGAGTAATAATATCCATGCTATAAACGAGAGTACTTTACTTTCACTTGAAATCCACTCTTGTCTCCGGGAAATACTCATAGCTTCCTGTAATAATATTTGCTGAAAAATATATATGTTATAATGTGAAAGCTATCTCGAGAACAGTTAGCCATATTTTGATGATGAGGGCGCGCCGCTTCGGATTAGTGAAGAGCGAACCTAGGTGAACTGAAGTTTACAGATCCTTAGAATGTTTTTTCCAAGTATGAGGGATTTCTCTTCTTCTGTGAGAGGTAGATTCTCGATAACCTTGATGTATATGTCTAGTCTGCGAGACATGGGCCAGTCGGCGCCCCAGATGAACTTATCTGCTCCAATAGTTTTAACGAAGTCCACTAGCTTGTCTGGAGGCAGGCAGATAGACTGTGGAAGCATGTATTCTCTTTCGTCTTCTTCCAGAACCTGTACTCTGAGCTCTCCTTTTCTCGCTTTAACTACTTTAAATAAGTGGTCTACTCGCAGTATTTTAGCTAAGCCTAAATACACGTTTTCTCTATGAGCAGCTACAGTAGCTGCCTCAGTGTAGAAAGGGAAGCTCATGTGCTCCATTATTATTACTAGCTTCGGGTGCTTTCTTGATAAGTAGTCTATGTACATCGGGTGAGTTATCCAGGGATCGGGGCCATGGTAGCCCGTGTGGAAAAGCACAGGCATGGATAAGTCTTCGAGCTTCTCAAAGAATTTATCTAGCTTAGGGTCGTCTAGCTTAAATCCCTGCATTTGCGGATGCATTTTGAGACCTCTACACCCTAAAGAATAGGCTTCTTCTGCCTCAGTGACAGGGTCTCCCCTAATATCTACAGTCCCCCAGGGTATCAGCCTATCTTCATAATCTCTACACGCTTCAACCACCCATTTGTTCTGATCGCCGTCTGGGAAGAATTTTCTAGTTTCATCACTGAAAGGTGGTATCGGCGGATATAATACTGCTTTATCTATTCCTAGTCTATCCATATCTCTTAAGAGAGCTCTAGGGCTTTCCTCAGGAGAGCGCTCTTCGGGAACTACATGACAGTGATTAGCGACTATCACGGTGATAAGCAGTACTAATTAAATAAAAGACTTTTTAGGCACTAAAGTAATGTGAGTAGCAATTGTTAAAGGAGACCCAGGCTCACTGCTATCCCATATACTACTGGAACCCTTATTTTCTCACCCTGGTAAGCTTTAAGCCCTGCAATAATCATTACTAATATTGTTAATAACCCCCACAGGCTTTCACACAATTCAAATAATAATCCTATATAAGGTATCTCAGATAAAACCTCAAACATAGCAAATACGGTTACAGAGAGTAAGAAGAACACCACGCTTTGAACAGCATGAAACTTAACGAATCCATCTTCCTTTTTAATAAGAATAGCTAGTACTGCCCCGAGTACACTCATAATCCATGCAAGAAAAGCGTAAACTCTGCTCTCAAATTCCCTTTTCTCCGACTCCATAGAGATTAGGATAATAAAAGAATACTTAAGAGTTACTCTATTCTAATTCTCATAGAGATCTCCTTGATGTAAAAAGAGTATTTAGGCTCTTCTCCCTTTAAGATTCCAGCACCTAGTAGCTCAGGGAAGTCTACTCGAATAGCTTTGAGGGAAACTACTTTAGCACTGAGATTTACGGGGATAAGCCTTACCTCTCTATCCTTCTCTCCAATAAAGAACTTATAGAACATTAAAGATAGTATAGTGGAATATATTCGTCCAAGAAACCCCTCTACTGCACCACTCGGAATCTCTGCTCTAATTACAGCTAGAGTTTTTCCTCGACTAGCTTTAGCAAAAACAGTACCACTATCTTCTTTATACACTATTTTAGCTAAAGTTTTTATGAATCCTACTCTTTTACCCCACTCAATGTACTTAGGATTATCGGCGTACAGCTTTAATGGAAAATAGCCTTTAGTATTTCCATACTTTGCTTCAATAAGGTGGTTTAGCTCCCTAACCTTTATTCCTTCAAGTCCTTTGCCTTCGAGTCTAGTAGACTCTAAGCACTGAACATAGAGTCTCGTATTTTTATCTGGTAGTAGGCAACCTTTTTCAGAAACAATTCCTTTTACTCTCACGCTAGGTATAGTGTAAACGAGAGTTACTCCGTGGAAGCAGAGAAAGTACTCTTGACTCACATATTCCACTTGGGAAGTTGATATAAATAAGTTAACCGCTTTTTTCTCTAAGAAGTACATTATTGATTTTATTAAGGAGGTCTTTTAGATCCCTGTAGACTAGGAGCTTAGTGTTCTGAGCGATGTCTGGCAGCTTCCTTAAGTCTTCTTCCTTAACTACGAGATACATTAAGGCAGAAGATATGTCGAGAGTTCTTACGAGATACTTCATTATAGCTTTCTCTAAATTAGATTCACTAAACTCAAATCCCACGTACTTATTTTCACATAAGATGACCAGTAGAGATACTTCGTGTACTATGCCGCTCTCACCCTCTATTTTCGCATTAGCTAATACTCTATAGCCCCTGTCTCTCAGAGACTCTGCTAGAGTCTCTGTAATATCCATAAACGGCGCCTACTCATATATAGCACATAGCCGTATAAGCCTTTTCGCACAGACTTAAGCGAAACTTTTCTTTAACAAAAGGTAGACGAGGTCCACTATATCAGCAAACTACCCTATCATCAGTCAGTAGTGATTGGTCTCATCCTCTATAAGCTACACGCATTACTCAGGTACAAATACTACTCTCTGTAATTTTATTAAATATATTGTTTGTCATTTTAGTCTAGTATATGCTTTTGTAGCTAAACTTAAATATGTTTTTGAGAGATATATCACAAATGAGTATCTGGAATGAAATAAATAAGTTGTTTAAAAGGTCTTCAGCCAAAATGAAAGTGCTCAAGTTGATGATAAGCTACGGCCTGCGAGTAGACAGTAAAGGTAGAATTTTCTGTGGAGACTTAGAAGTTCCCTATACTTCAGTAGCGAGAGCCAGCAGAACAGATAGGAGAACTGTTAAAAAGTGTGTAGAAGAAATACTAAAGAATCCTAGGCTCCGAGAGTTTTTTGAAAACTTAAAGCCAGCAGGTCCTTTCCTGAAAGATGTAGCTAAAATACTGGGCTATAGGTGTCTAGTAGTAGTTCCAACACAGGATCGCCCGGGAATAATAGCTGCTGTGACATCTGTTCTCGCTAAAAGAAACATAAATATTGTTCAAGTAATAGCTGAAGACCCTAAGCTACATGAGGAACCTAAGCTATACATAATCGTCGAAGGCGAAATACCGGGAGAAGCTATCGTAGAGATATTATCAAATCCTATGATAGAGAAAGTCACAGTTCAATAACTCATATAAGCTACATACCTACATAAGTTTTGTAGAGAACATGCCCTCTCTTATGTGGAGTGGTTTTCCTCCTCCTCAAGCAATTTTGAGAAACAAGAAATTTAAGAAAGTGGTTTTAGAGCCTCCTGAGTATAAGCCTGGAGCGTGGAGAGGAGCAGGAAAGGTACTAATAGACTTAGAGAATAGAGAATTCTGGCTAACAACTAGGCCTAGAAAGGCTAGGCCTGTGAGAGGTTATGCTGTGGAAATATATAGGTCGAAGAATGGAGAGGATTTCTATCTGGAGACGTCTATCACTAGAGAAGAGCTAATATCTGAGACTGGAGTCAAGATAGCTAGTATTGAGGGACAGCAGCTTCTCAGAGATCCTCTGACGGGCAAGTACTACCTATATTTATCGGTGGACGTAGATGAGCCACCTATACCTGGCTGGGATACGCTTCTCTTGGCGGCAGAAGACCCTAAGGGTCCGTGGAAGTCTCTGGGATTTGTTTTGAGGAGAGAGGAGTCATACGAAGTGCTTGAGGCAAGAGACTCTGTGATAGATATTATTGATGGACTGTACTTCGCTGTCTATAAGGCTAATGACGGTTCTCGAGTAAACATGGCGCTTGCTGTCAGTAGAGACGGAATTAACTGGAGAAAGCTAGGAGTACTCGGACTCGATGGAAAGTCCCAGCCACACTACTTTTTCCTAAGCGGCAAAATTTTTGCGGGCGCATTAGGTTTGATTTTCATAGGCTTTGAGACTCTCTACGTAACAAGGGGAGGAGGGTATACAGACACTTTTGTAGCATATTTACTAGACCACAGGCGGGTCGATTTGGAAACACTATTTAAAGGCAAATGGGTGCCTGAGTCTTCTTACGAGAGAAGAGACTATCCAGTGCACGGATACTGTGACATAGTCTACGATCCATTCAAAGAAAGGTTTCTCATCTATATAGAGGCAGTAGATCCGTCTTCAGACCTTGGGCTCGACTACGAGATGGATAGACTCATTCTATACGAATCTTGCATCGACTAGTTTCTTAGACAAAATACTTCATTTACTTAAGCTCAACTATTTTCCAATGTGTATTTTATAAATACCAGCTAGTGTGCTTTTCCGAGCACATAATAGTTCCGTCAGAAGAAATAGTTCGATGACTAGTTTTCTCGGCTTGATCGAGTAGTTCTAAAGAAGAAGACATTGTTTACGCTAAAATAGACTAAGTGGGTTTTTTGCTCTGTAGCTGAACACTATGTAGTAGAGGAGAGGCAGAGATAGTAGAGCAGTTATTCTACCTCTCTCTGTCAAAAGATAGGTAGTTCTCACAGGAGGTGTTTCCGAGACTTTTCTCTCAATAAACTCTTCTTGTACGAGTGCTTTAAGTTTAGAAGAAAGACTGCGAGAATTAGCTCCAGTGATTCTTTTTAAATCATTGAAGCCTAAGGGACCTAGTATTAGTAGCGAGTAAAGTATTTCTAAGACCCATTTCTGCGACAAAAGGCTAAAGCTAGGCTTAAGTGATTCGAGTAAAGTCTTCATGTCGTCGAAGCTTATCTCTCCCTTCTCTAAAATCTCCCTAAGAGTTTTCTCAATTCCCTGGACTGTATGAGCTATCTTTTCCTCAATTTTCAGCGCTATTTCCTCACTCAAAGTTACCTCAGAGCCACCCGGTTTCACGGCGTACACCTATAGTTTAATAAGTAGACTAGGTTTAATAAATACACTGGTGGGGAGAATGTACGACGTAGTGGTAGCTGGCGCGGGGTCCGCAGGACTTTTTCTAGCGTATAGGCTTGCGAAGAAAGGTTTTAAAGTAGCTGTAGTTGAGTCAAAGCCTTCTCACAAAATAGGCGAGAAGGTATGCGGAGACGCTGTGGGAAAACATCATTTCGAGAAACTAGGAGTAGAGCCTCCTAGAATAGGCGAGGATGCAACATCTTTCTTTAAGGGGGTTAGGGTATTTTCTCCAAATAAGAAAGCCTACGTGACTGCTTGGGGAGAAGGCTACGCTTTAGACAGAAAGGCTTTTGGACAGAAGTTGCTCAAGTGGGCTCTCAACGCTGGAGCAGAGTTACTGGACTCTCATACAGTCGTAAAGCCTATAGTCGAGGGCACGTGGGTAAAGGGTTTAGAGGCGGTAAGATCTGATGGAGCTAGAGTCGAAGTAGGAGGTAAAGTGACAGTAGACGCTACTGGAGTTTCTCCTGTCCTGAGAACAAAGCTACCTGAGAGCTGGTGGGTCTCAGAGAGAATTCCTGAAGAAGACTACATTATAGCTTATAGGGTAATTGCTCGAGTAGAGAGAGAACAGGAAACAGAGCTGGCTCTCATATACCTTGACCCCACTGTAGCTCCGGGAGGATACTGGTGGTGGTTCCCTAAAGGCAGAAACGAAGTAAACGTAGGTCTAGGCGTACAGTTTAAGCAGAGTCTTCCACGTCCTGAAGACAATTTTGCTAAGTATATAGAGCCCTACTTAAGGGAAGCAAGAGCAGAGGTCGTCCACGAAGGATTCGGAGTCTGCCCGACTAGAAGAACTATAGCGTGTATGGTGTGGAACGGCTTCGCAGTAATAGGAGATGCTGCATGTACAGCTAATCCTATTCACGGGGGAGGAATAGGCCCCTCTATGCTTAGTGCAGACGCAGCAGCCAAGGCGATAACAGAAGCTTTTGAGAAAGGAGAGCCTTCTCTAGAAAACCTCTGGAAAATGCATAGACTATATCATGAAGCCTACGGAGCAAAACAAGCAGGACTCGACGTACTGAGAATCTATCTACAGAAACTATCTTCAGCAGACCTAGACTTCGTCATAGAGAAGAAAATAGTTACAGACGAAGAGCTAGCTGAAATGGGCTATCGCGGTGAACTAGTATCAGCAGTAATCTCAAAGACCATGAGGGCTCTCAAACTCCTATCGAGGCCTTCTCTCCTAAAAGAGCTAGTTCAAGTCAAAAACTACATGGATAAAGCTAGAAAACTATACTTAAACTACCCAGAGTCTCCTGAAGGCTTCGAAAAATGGTACAGTGAACAAAAGAAACTGTTCGATGAAGTTAAAAGAAAGTACGCTAAACCCTAGACACGAAAAGATTACCCTTAATGTAAAATCTCCATTTTTTATCTAATCCCCTCTTAATACCTATTCTCCGCGTAGCTACTATATCAAAATTTTCTAAAGAAGGAGGCTCAGCTACATAGAGAAGCTTCCCTTTAGTCAAATCCCAGCCGTTAAATCTACTATCAATACTCATAGCCTGAGTCAGCTTCCCAGGACCACTAGTCAAGTCTCTTAGCCTAGCTACACCTCTATTCTTTCTCATAACCTCTATTCCTTCAAGAGGCTCGAGTGCCCTAATAAGAACCGCGGCGGGGCATCCTTTAGGCTCAGCAACAATATTAAGGCACCAGTTGACACCATACGCGAGATAAATGTAGGCGAGACCTGGGGCCTCCCACATTATATAGTTTCTAGGAGTCTTACCTCGATAAGCGTGGCTAGCAGGGTCATCGATTCCCCTGTAAGCCTCCACTTCAACTATCTTGCCTACAAGAAACCTTCCCTCAAGTTCTCTTACAAGAAGTTTTCCTAGAAGACTTTTCGCGACATCGACAGCGTAGCGTTCGTAAAAAGAGCGCGGCAGAGGAGTATACTTCACATAAAATGATTTCCCCATAACATTATTATCTTTTCTCAAAGCTGCTTACCGGAAGGTAATCAACCATACTTTTTATACCATATTGCTTTGATTTTAGTTTACTAAAGTGAGGATCATCTGAAACAACTATAGCTTTAAGCCTCTTCGCAATAGATGCTATAATAGCGTCTGCTACAGGGACATCGTGTACTAGCAAAATTTTCCCGCTTCTACGGCATCATTATAAGTCATTTCGACTATGTGGACTCCCGAGGCAAGCCATGACAGAAGCCTGTTTTCAGCCTCCTTTAAGCCTAAGTGCTTCCCCGCTATCTTAATGTATTCAACAGCTACGATTAGTGGCAAGTAGACTTTGTGGCGAAATATTCTTAAAGTAAATTCCCTAAGTAACTTCTTGACATCTTTGCTTGGAGGAAAAGTATGTGTTAACAGAAATCTTGTGTCAAGTACTATCGCCATTTTTCTCTCAGCTCTTCGAGCTCTCCTACAATGCTACTGTATACTTCTTCGCCTACAGGTTCACCTGGCTCTGATGGAGCTATTTTCTCAAACTCTACTTTATGTCTCTCAATTCTAGCCACTAAATAATCTCCTATTTATTAATATCTAGAATATCTCTCAGCTCTCTGGGTATCGTTACCTGACTTTTTCTAGTTACCTTTACGATGAATTTCACGAGTACTACCATTGAGTACTACTATTAAATAGTTATGGTTAGAGTACTACTTGAATATTTTAACGCCAGCTTTCTCAAGCCTAATTAGTGTAGTGTCGTAAGGGTCAACTATTTCTTCTTCAAGAGTAATAGCTAAAATAGGGTTAATTTCCCATAGTCTTCTAATAATTTTCTCACGTTCTCTTGAGCTCATTATCCTCGAATCAGTCATCGCAGCTACATGAAATCTTTTAAGCGGCTCTGCTTCTTCATTAAAGTACTCTACTGCCTTGAAAGGTAGCTCGTAGAAATCTCCATCGGCTCCTGTCCTCCAGGTAAGGCCTTCTGGTTCACCAGCTTTAATAGATACTCTCACATATACTTTACTGTAATCTAGTACTTCTTTTACGAAGCTTTTGTTTACTCCAAAAATCATGCCGTTTGTCTCCAATATAAATAACTTAATTTCTTTAGCTTCTTCAATCAGGTCAAGCACTTGAAGTAAGTGTTCACGGCTTATTGTTGGTTCACAGCACGAGATTCTGGCTTTCTTAACTCTGTATTTTCTAGCTAGTTTCACTATGTTTTGGACTACCTGAGACGCTGTGTAGTATTTTCCGTAGTGTTCAGGGTAATCTCTACTCAGGGGAACCCAGCAGTAGAAGCAGCGTAGACAGCATCCTACGCCACATGCTGTGACTATTCCTCGGTATACACCTGCGACATAGAAGTGTGTGTACTTACGGCTTACCTTATTCTCTTCTCTGCGGCAGACTATTTTCTCTGTTTTTTCAGCTAACTTGAGCGGATTGAAGGGCTTATTGCCTGGGCGCCAGAATCTAGGATAGTCTTTCACATCTGAGTAGATGTCTGCTTTATTTCTTAAATACTCTTTTGGTCTATAGCTAGACTTTATATAATATTCTGGTGTAAATATTCTGGTGAGAATATACAGTTCATAATATATAGGCGGGAATTCGAGGAGCTTAAGAGGATAAGTGCCTGGACTCTCGTCTACGGGAGGCGTAAGACAGGGAAAACATTCATGTTGAGGAAGTATTTAGACTGGGACATATATGTTCTTGTTTCGCGAGCAGGAGCCTGCTTTGTCGATGAGAGTGGGAGAGATATTAAGGTAATGGGATATGAGGAGTCTTTAGAACGGTTATTTGAAGTTATTTCAAATAGAGGTGTGGGAGTAATCGATGAGTTTCAGAGGCTTCCTGAGTACTTATGGGACTTTATAGCTCTCAAGAGATCTGATGTAAGTGGAAGACTAGTTTTATGTGGGTCTAGTTTGTCTATTGTTAGAAAAGTTTTTAGTAAAAGGAGTCCTCTGCTAGGTCTTTTTGCTCCATTTAAGGTAGACTTAGTTTTTCCAGCAGACTCTATTCTAGCGTTCGCGAAAATACTTGATTTCAAAAATGCTTTACTATGGGCTTGTATAGCTCGAGATCCCTGGATCCTAGGAGTTGTAGAAGTAAGGAGAAATGTTGTAGACAGCTTGAAGGCGAATTATAGTTTTCTTGCTGGCTCGGTTACTGGACTTATAGGCGAAATTTTTGAAGAGGAGGAGAGGAAGCTTACACGGCTATATGATGCTGTTTTAAGGCTTCTGGCGTATGGATACTGGTCTTCCCGAGATTTAGCGCAGAAGCTATATGAAGCTAGGTTAATTCAGAGACCGGAACCTGGAATTGTTACAGGGATTCTCGATCAACTAGTGGACATGGGTCTTGTGGAAAAAATACGACTTTGGCGGACTCGTGGAGCAAGAGTTTTCTATAGGCATCGCTCGAGCATACTCTCGATTTTACTCTACTTTGATGAAAAGTACAGTGAACTAGGATTAATTCCCTCTAGAGACTCTATTGAGGGGAGGCTTGGACTAGAGGTGCAGTTTTTCATAGGAGAGCTGCTGGCTCGATATAAGAATCTCACAAGAGCATATGCTCTGCTACCTAAGGGAGGAGACGTAGATATTGTGCTACTAGATAAAGGGTCTCCGGTTATAGGCTATGAGGTCAAAGTCGGCTCCATGACTTTAAGTGAGGCGCGGAGGGCTATAGAAAATATGAAGAAGCTTGGGATTCCGAGATATGGATTAATAAGCTTAGAAGGAGAGCTACCTAGAATTGGAGACGAGCAGCTTACAGCAGAAGATTTAGTAAAAATAGCTGAGGAAGAGTCAAGGAAGTATAGCGAAGAAGCTTAAAAGGCTAGTTCTACTTATTTACGGCTACTCCTGGGTATTCTGGTTAAAGCTGAGAGGTATTTTGAAGAGATACTGAGGTATATCGAATACTATTTTCTCGTAACCTTTCACGTAGCTGCCTCTTTCAACATATACAGATAGTATGTTATTGTTTATGGTGTAAAATCCGTCTATAACTACTTTCTTTACTTGTACTCCAGGAGGAAAGATCCAGTAAAATTCGTAGTCATACTCAACACGCTCACTTTCATAGTAGTCTTCGTAAGTGTTTTCTCCGGGCTTAAGGTATCCTTTAAAATATATTATGAAGTATATTGATGGGTTTTTAGGTGTTCCGCGGAAAGCTATGTCTATGTGTCTGACTTCAGGGTACACTCGTCTGCCATTAACTAGTACTTTTTCTTCGTCGAGATAGTCCTGCATGTTAGAGGCTATTGTTTCTAGCTCATAGTCTATTAGCTTTCTTTCAACTAATTTAGCGTAATATAGATCTGGGTCATAGTAATCGAAGACAAGTAGCTGGTTTACGTCTCCAAGTAGACTTACTGAGAAAAAGCAGAGCGCGTGTACAGGCTTTACTCGAACCATCATTATACTAACATGTTGTAAGAAATATAACTACTCAGAACTCTTACGTGAGGTCTCTTCTCGTGGTCTTAGAGTCTCAAAGGGCTGGCTTACTGTAAGCCTAGCTGTTTTCTCAGCTAAGTTTTTGATAATTATGGTGAGGAAGATTATTACGAGTAGGCTTATTGGAGAATCTATTGGATGTACTAGGTCTCTTATTCTCCCTTCTGTGTAGAAGTAGTTTATGAAGTGAAGTAAAGGTGCTATAACTATGTAGAGTATCATTAGTCTGAAGAAGAACGCGAAGAAAGTCTTTGAAGAGCCTATTCTGCTCAAAGCTGAGCTAAGTATTTGGAAGACTTCCTGCGTAGCTACAATAAATGCTGCGAAGAGGAATAGTATAAACACGTAGTCAGAGATAGGTCCCCTATGGATATTAGATAAACCTGCTACTAAGTACACTAAAACTACTGTTATTGTTATTTCGAGAATACTTTCCTTAAGCTCTACATCGCGTGCCAGAGTTTCTACCACAGTGTCTGCTTCTTCCCCTATTCTTTCAAGGAAATTGTAGAGTCTAGGCTTCATTAATCTTATGACTTTTCTCTTTATTTTTGAAAGCCTTTTGACTACTTCTGACACCAGCGTCAAGTTAAACGTGTATGCGAATAAAGCAGCATAAGCGATACTGCTTGAAACAAGACCTGTTGTTATAACCAGAGTGGAGAGCACTATTAATCCGAATTCACCTGTATTCGCTAAGGCAGTCGCTAATGAAAGTGCGTCACCCACACTCAGCCCACCCATAATAGAGGCTGTGAAAACTATGAATAGTCTGAGACAGTAGGCGACTACTGCGAGAAACAGTCCTAGTACAGCTGCTTGAATAAAGGTTTCAGGAGTTAGCGGAGTATTAGTAGCCTTGTTTACAGCATAGGGTAGTGAAGAGACGAAGCCTGTTAGTGCTAACACAAAGTAGCTTTCCATAGCATTAAATGTTTCTCGGTCAAAGCCGTGGAAAGAGAGAGATACTGCTCCTATGAAGACAGGTATTGCTTCAGGAATGCCTAGGGCTTCTGCTATAGCTATTAGTATCACGAGGTAAAGTATCGCGAGCAGTATCTTCGCGTCTTTTCTTTCTAAACTATTTAGCATTTTGGCGTAGAGGCTTGAGACAAGATAGATCAGGGGTATTAGGAAAAGACTTGTCACAACAATAGTTTCTAGCAAGCCTAAATGCAGAGTCCTGGGGGATCTGAAGAACCCTATGGAGAGGAGAAATACTGCTAGAGCGTCTTCGAAGACAGAGAGTGTGATACCGAACTGTGCTAGTTGTCCTCCACTATATCTCTTCAGCTCAAGTGCAAATGCCTCATTAGAAGCAACCATTATTGCTACCAGAGCTGTAGCTACTTCTAGCGGGAATATATTCGCTAGAATGTAGTAGAAGGACAGTATTTGAACTGCCTCGAAGACGAATATAAAGAGGGCGCGCTCCTTGTTCTTTCTAATGAAAGTTGGGTCGAGCTCGAGTCCTGCAATGAATACTATTAGTGCAGCAGCGAAGTTAGAGATCCCTATGATAAAGGGGTGTACTTCTAGCCCTACCATTATTCCTATAAGTGAGGCGAGCATAAGAGCTGGGAGAATAACTATAGATCTATTCTTCGCGTAAATTACTGCTAGCGCGGCAGTAAGTATTAAATGTATTAAAGAACCCAGCTCTCCCGGAAGCTCTACGTACATACGCTTCCTCTCGTAACTCTCTCTAATTCTTCTCTTTAATAGTTTTCGTATACATTTTAGTGGAATATGAAAGCAAAGCTTATTAATTCGACAGCTGTTAAACTATTGATCGACAAATGCTGAAAGGAGATATTAAAATAAAGATCATAGGGGGCGAGAATCTCACTGAAGAAAAGAAGGGGCTAATAATAGCCGCTGTACTAGCGTATTTAGACGCCATATCTAAAGAAAAGTCTCAGAGAGAAGAAAGGAGAGAAATTAAAGGCAGTGAGAGCTACTGGAACTACTCTAAGTTCCTTCTGAATACAGCTGCTCTCTGAGCAGCTAAATCTCATAAAAAATTATTTATTCTCTAGCTCCAACTGAACACTTGATAATAATGAGAGAAGTCAGAGTAGGTGTAATAGGTGCTGGCGGAGTATTTAGAGGAGCTCATCTACCGGCTTATGCAAAGATAAGCGAGGCGAGGCTAGTGGCTATAGCAGACCCTGTCGAGTTAGCCTTGAAGGCTGCTCTCCGAAAAGCTAAAGAGATATTCTTAAAGGAGGCTGAGCAATTAAATCAGCTCGGTCTAGTAGAGGAAGCAGAGAGACTTAAGCAGATCTCATCTGAAATAAGAGTCTATAGAGATTACCACGAGATGTTGAAGAAAGAGGAGCTTGACTTAGTAGATGTCTGTACTCCTCACAAGTATCATGCTCCAGCTGTAGTAGACTCCTTAAGAGCTGGAGTAAACGCTATGGTAGAGAAGCCTCCTGCTAGAACCTATATTGAGGCACTCGACATAGTAGAGGCTGTAAGAGAGTCAGAGAAGCTTTTTCAAGTAAACGAGAATTACATCTTCGCGAGCGGAATATATTTAATGAGGAAGCTTATCGAGACAGGAGTTGTCGGAGAAGTAGAGTACGTGATAGTCCCTTGTTCACATTACGGTCCAGAGGGTAAGGCGTGGTTCTGGCATCCTGAAATAGGTGGTGGAGGATCGCTGCTAGACATGGGAGTACACGCCATAGGAGTTGCTTGGTACTTAGTTGGGCTAGAGAAGAAGCCGGTAGCAGTTAAAGCAGAGAAGTTTACTGGAGTAACTATACGGTCTAAGGAACGCTTCATTGATGGTCTCTATACAAAAATACGTGTTGAAGACGATGCACATGTCTTAATCAGGTTCGAGGACCCCGAAGACGGGTCGACGACTACGGCTCTCATAGAAGGCTCCTGGTCGGGCAAAGAATTCAGCTCGATCACTATTTACGGTACAAGAGGGTTTATTAGGGATATTAGAAGAGACGGAAAGCTGTTCTTAGAAGTAAATGACTATGCTGGTTCAAGCAAGCTTGTAGAAGTACAAGGTACTGGAAGCACTATTGTGAGCGAGATAAGATACATGTGCAAGTGTGTCTTATCGGGTACTAAATCGCTTCTAAACGAGGAGTATGCGGCTGAAGTGATGGCTATAATTGATTCTGCATATTACTCTGAGATGAAAGGCAGGAGAACTGTTCTGCTAGAGGAGTTTAAAGGGTTTGCAGAAAAGTTGAGACAGGAGTACGGAGAGCGTGCTTCAGATAAGTTCATAGAGATGAAGACTAAGCTATTTTCATCTTAAGGCTTCTTTGCTTCGAGCTTACCAACACTTTTATTATAGGCTATTTCAATAGTCTACGCGTGGATAAAGTAGTAGTTGTAGTAGGACTAATAGTTATAGTAGTGGGAGCGCTTCTTTATTACGCTCTAACTGAAATAGAGAAAGTCGTTTACTCTAAGCAGGAGGAAGAGGAGCTACCTAGCTACACGAAATCTTCTATAGTTTTCTATAATATAACATATACTATTAAAGCAAAATACTTAGTGGTAAATAGATATAAAATAACTATGAAAGACTACGTCTACATAGCTCTTCCGAGAAATACTACATACCAGTACTCAAGGCTAGTGTCTATGAACCCTAAGCCTATCAAGATAGATAAAGATGATGATGGAAATGTGTTTGCCGTAGTCATTGTCGAGGCAAAACCTGGAGAAAAAATATGGATTGAGGCAGTATACTCTGTAAGAGTTTCTGGCTACAAGATCTTCTTTAATGTAAATGAGAGCCTCTGGCCAGAGTACCCTGTTGTTAGAAAACTGACTTCTAAAACTAATTTCTGGAATACTGAGAACGAGGAGATAATAAATCTAGCTTATCGTATAAAGAAGGGCGATACTCCCCTCGAAGTAGCGCTCAGCGTGGCTAAGTGGGTTAGAAGACACATGTCGTATCAGGTCATAGGGTATCGTCTTGGATCAGATAGAGCTTTAGTGAGAACTTTTATGGGTGATTATATTATCCAAGGAGACTGTACTGAGATAGCCGACGTATACGTGACGCTCATGAGGATACTCGGAGTACCTGCTAGAACAGTATTTGGTATACTTCTGACAGAACATAAGTCTAAGCTATGGATAAACATGACTACAGCGCATAGGGAGGGAATAGAGCTTATTAAGCATTGGGGCGGACACATGTGGAGCCAAGTCTACTTACCGCCCTGGGGCTGGGTAGACGTAGAAATGCTTGAAGAGCTTAGAGTAAAGCTCGGAGAATACTCTAACTACCACATAATATTCGGTATAGAGGAGACTAAGTACTACGGTACTTCACTAGGAGGATTCTGTATACCAAGCTACCTCTATCTAGAGTATATTGAAATGAAGTTTGAGCCATCGGGGTGAGTATATGGATAAGAGGCTTATTCTTCTACTACTTTTACTAACTATAGTAGTTGTCTATAAAGTAAGTTCTCAGGAGAACTACTGGATAGCGTTAAACTTTGAAGTAGAGATAAGAGGCGATGGAGTAGCATTAGTGAGAGCTAAACTCCACCCATTTTCCCCTGAGGGAAAGAGTCTCTACGGAAATAAGACTATAGAGGCTCAGCTAAAGGAAGGCGAAGAAATAATAGTAGAAGAGCTACTACTGATGTTTACTAATGATCCAAGTAAGCTTGACTACAAAGTAATAACAGGACTTAGTCCTCACGACGAGTACGTAGTCTACTGTGATATAGAGAATGTGGGACGTATGACGCCTATGCAGGGAGCTTACATCGTTGAAGTAATGATCTACTTAAATACTAGTGAATTTGTTAAAAAGATAGATGAATCGGTGTACCAGATATCTATTAGAGACAGCTATACTAGCAGAGACCCTAGGTCGTGGATAGATATTCTCATAGTAGAGTTTTCTAAAGGAGCTGTTCTACTGAACTTTTCTTGGGTACCTGCCTCTGCCCACGGACCGTATGAGAAAAAGGAAGATAGGCTAATGTGGGTAAATTATAATGAAATACAGGCACCAGACTACTATGTTTTTACAGTAAAAATACCTGAATTAAAAATGGTTGAAGTACCTGTTTTAACAGGTAAAATAACTAATGTATCTTTTAAAGCTGGAGAACTGAAGGTAACTATTGAAAACAATTCGAGTCGCTCCGGCTACTTCTATGTAAGGATTTTTGCAGGAAAAGTAGAGCAGAGTGTAAAAGTATATGTTAGAGAAAAGTCTACTTCAACAGCAGCAGTTCCTTTGAAGAACATTAAAGCTAATGTAGTTAAAGTAGAGCTATGGTCAGATAACGTGCGCTTAGATTCAGTTAGCATTAAAGCAGAGGGCGCTACAGAGTCTCCTGAAGTTGAGAAGAAGGCTTTTCCTCTATTCAAAGTCCTTAAGATAGTAGCACTAACAGTAGTAGTTATCGGGTTGGCAATAGTGGTTTACGGAGTTCTATTAAAGGAAGAGAAGAAAGCACCATACTATCCTCCTCCCCCTCCACCGCCATTTACTCAGTGAGTCTAGGGGGGCTACTTGAGTTCTCGTAGGACAGCATACAGTATTATCTTAGTCATATGGATAGTAGCATTCATTCCATTAATAGGTAATTGTGCACAAATATTATCAAACACTGCTTTGACTTTCAAAGCAAGAGAACTCGGCTTCGCTGCACTACTGATAGGTAGCTTTACTTCTGCTTTCATGATCACCCGCGGCATACTGGCAGTAATCACAGGGTATATCGGAGATAAAATAAGAAGAAGAGGAGTATTCGCCCTAATAGGCTTCACTTTAAATGCATTAGTTTCTATAGGATACGCTCTCTCAACCAACTGGTATCATATAATAGTTCTCTGTTTTATTAATGGAGTAGCCTCAGGTATACTCTGGCCTAGTATCCAGACCATTGTGATAGAAGTCTCTCCGAGAAAATGGAGATCTAGTATAATGTCAGTATACTTTTCGCTAGGCACGCTAGGAGGAGTCGTGAGCTACTCTATTTACGCGCTATTCTACGCCAGAAAATATTTCGACGCTTTTCTCCTCTCATCAGCTATACTAGGCTTTCTCTCCATATCAGTTATACCTTTAGCTAAACATTACTACGCTCCAGCAGACAACAAGAAGAAAAGAACGGGAACTCTATCACTAATAGAGTTCACTATAGCCTTAACAGCAATGTTTTCAGCAGGCTTCATTACGAGCACAAAATCTCTCTTACTGCTCTACTTAAGAGAATTCGCTCTACTCGGTGAAAAAGGCGCCGCCAACACGATGTTCACTATAACTCTCCTATCTTTCCTAACCAGCCTCGGAATAGGCTTCCTAGCAGATAAAATAGGCTGGACTCTCAGCTCTATAGTAGGCTTCTCCATAGGCTCTATTCTCACAATACTTATGGAAACCTCTAAAGGACTACTACTAGCCCTAGCCCTAGGAGTTCTTCTAGGAGCAGTAGGAGCAATGTTTCCTCTCACGAGAGCCGTAGTAGGAAAAGCTAAAGCATCCCGCAGAGGACTACTAATAGGTCTAGTAAACTTCGTAGGAAACATAGGCTCCGTTCTCGGGCCCCTCATACTAGGATTTCTTTACGACACTATAGGACCCTTCAGCCTCACTCAAGCATACCTCATAATAGCACTCATTCTTATAACCCTCTTCACAATATTCGAGCTATCAAAAAGAAAGAGACCCTAAACTCTAAACATTTCATATAGTTTTCTCTTAAAAGACTTTAAGTCTTCTTCGAAAAGCTGTTTAAGGATTAATGCTTTCTCCGCGAGAGAAATAATTCTATCTACATCGAGTCCTACTGCATATGCGTGTCTAAACACGTGTCTAAAACCTCTTAACTCATTCAAATAGACATAAGTTTTCTCTGAGATGAGATTTGGTCTTATGCCCTTTATCTCAATAAGCATTCTCCTTAAAAGCTCGATATGATACCTAGAGGGGTCCTCTATGCGGTTCTCGAAAAACTTCGCTATTATTTTGAAAAGGTCTTCGTAAGCACAGTAGAGATTATGAAGCCTATATGCTAGAGAATCTCTTAAATCTTCATTATCCTTATCTCTTTTAAGCCTCTTAAGCTTCTCCTCTATGCTGTCATAGATCTTTAAGATATAGTTCCACTGGTGATCTATTTCAGCAAGCAAGACGGCTAGTCTGGCTTCCATAAAACTCCCTCTTTCACTATTTTATTTCTAAGAAAAATTGGTGCTTTTTCTAATTCAATAACATCAACTCTCTTACCTATCTCAGCGCTGAGAAAAGCTACAGCATAAAAGAATTTATCTGACTCTAATCCCTCAAACGCTATATCTACATCAGAGGAAAAAGTATAGTCTCCGGAACGAACAATAGATCCAAAAATATAGGCTCTTTCAAAAAACACTTTTTCCCTTAACTTCTTTAAAGCAGCCTTAGCCTTAAGCAGAGTCTCCTGCCTAAGCATTTCTCTCTTAAAATACTCCTCAACTAATATTCTCTCGAGTAAAGTCACTGTAATCTACCCAAAATATATTTACAGTAAGATAACTAAATTTTTAGCCTAAAGTATGGCATAACTACGTGAATGAGTCTGGAATTTAAGCCAATATGGGCTGATTCACTGGGGGCTAAGTCTTTCTCAACGCTTGTTAAGACTCCTGATGTTGTGGTTTTAATTGATCCCGGAGTAGCTATTATGCACGGATCTTTTCCTGCACCGCCTGAGCTTAAGGCAGAGTGGGTTGAAATAGGCTATGAGAAAATAGTTGAGGCTTCGAAGAGAGCTCAAGTAGTGGTTATAACTCATTACCACTATGATCACTTCACGGACTTTGATGAAGTGCTTTACAGGAATAAGGTTATTTTAGCTAAGTCTCCTAACGAGTATATTAATGATTCTCAGAGAGGGAGAGCGCTGAGGTTTTATAGTAAGCTCTTTGCCTTAAAAAATGTTACTTTAGAGGAGGTTATGGAGGAGCCTATTGAAAAAGAATATTCCCATCCACTCGAAGAATTGCCTCACGCCTCTACTGTGGACTACGGAGACTATAGTGCTAGGAAGAGGGAGCTCTTAGAGAAGGGTTTTAAGTGGTTTAAGGGGAGAGTCGATAAATGGAACTCCTACAAGCGGATACCTGAGCACGAAGGTGAGGTATTTAAGCTGTTTTTTGCTGACGGTAGAGAATTCAGCTATGGGAGTACGCTTATCAGGTTTACTAAGCCTCTATTTCACGGAATAGAGTACAGTAGGGTAGGCTGGGTGATAGGAGTTGTAGTCGAGTATAAGGATAGGAAACTACTTTACTCGTCTGATGTCAATGGACCTATAATAGAGGACTACGCTGACTGGATTATACGCGAGGAACCGAATATAATACTGTTGGATGGTCCAGCGACCTATACTCTCGGCTATATGCTTAATCAGATAAACTTAAGGAGAGCAGTAGAGAACATAAAGAGAATAATACGTGAGACTTCGCCTCAAGTAATTCTCTTAGACCATCACTTGCCAAGAGAGCCTAAGTATGTAGAGAGACTAAGCGATGTATATGAGCTGGCAGAGAGAGAAGGAGTAAAAGTAATGACTGTAGCGGAGTACTTTGGAGAGACTCCCGTAGTTTTGAGGAAGTGGTCATAGAAACTAATTTATTTCAACAACTAGTTAGTCAAGAGTAATGGCTACTAGAGTGAAAAGAGAACTTCTCAAGCTAACAGCTATTTCTCTCTCATTAGCATTAGTAGGACTAGTAGGGCTAAATGTAGTGATTCCGCCCTATATAGCTAGCTTAGGCGGAACTATTTTCCTGGTAGGAGCTATTTACTCGAGTATATCAGTAGCACGCGCCTTATCTAAAGTAGTGAGTGGTTTCATAAGAGACCGTCTAGGAGACAAAGTGGTTTTTCTATTGAGTAGAGTACTCTACACAATAGCCTTCATCACGCTTTTCTCGGCGACTAGTATTGAAGGAGTAGCCCTAGGACTACTATTCGTAGCCCTGGCTATGGGATTCGAGTTACCAGCATTTATGTCAGCAGCTGCTACAGTAGTTGCAGAGACTACTTTTACCGCAACATTCTTTGGAGTAATATTAACTATTAGGAGCGCGCCTATAGTAGTGTCTCCTATTATCACAGGCTTTATCGCTGATAACTACGGAGTAAGAGCTGTTTTCTTAATTGGAGTATTCTTATCGCTAATAAGCTTAGCTTTACTCTATAAAATGAATATAAGTAGAATAGGAACTATTGAAAGAAAGCCTGTTGAAAGAGGAGTAGTATTAAGGAGGGATTTCTTAATACTAGTAACCTCAACCTATTTCCTCTTTACCTCACTCTCAGCTTTAATTCCAATATTTTCTCACTGGGTTGTTAAGAGACTTAAATACAGCTATACTATCTTAGGTTTCATGCTACTTGCTAGAAACATTACTGCTTCTCTCTCAAGAATATATTCAGGTACCTTAGCAGATAGATTTGGACACTTAAATCTACTAATTCTCGTAGGAGTTACTCGAATAACAGCATTACTCGCCCTCTCCCTCTTCAAAGACCCCTTACTACTAGCTATAGCAATCTCTTTCCACGAGATTTTAGTAGCAGCTCCTCCAAGAAGTGCTTATATTTCTAAAGTATTCAGTAAAGAAAACTACGGTAAAGCTTTTGGAACAATAGGCTTAGCACAAGAGCTAGGTAGGATGACAGGACCTCTTCTCGGAGGATATATTGCTGAAAAATATTCCCATGAATTAGCCTTCATATCACTAGCACTAATTCTAGTATTTTACTCAGTGCTAATAGTGTCTTTAAAGATATTGACTAAACAGCATGCTAGAAATAGAGAACATACAAATATATATAAATTGAACTAAGTATACTATCCTATGAAAGAAAGAATAGTAGCAATAGCAGTATTTTCAATACTACTACTGCCTCTCCCAGTTAAAGCATCGCCTCGGTACACCTTAGTAGTATTGCTAGTCCCTTATCACATTCAGGAGGAAAACTACTTCTGTGGACCAGCCTGTGTTCAAATGGTACTAGAATACTTTGATTATAGTGTTTCACAATATACTCTAGCACTTGAAATGAATACTAAGCCGGTTAAAGGAACATATACGTCTAAAATGCCTTTACCCTTTACTAAAAGAGGATTTAGAGTAGTAACGAGAAAGCCTATGAGCATAAAGGAGCTCAAGAGCTTCATTAGAGAAGGCAAGCCAGTAATAATACTAATATGGTTTGATACTAGGAAGAAGTCTCAGCACTACGTAGTAGTATGCGGATATAACGCGACAGGAGTCTTCATACATGACCCATGGTATGCTCAAACGGCTCAGGGAAGAAAAGTAGGTCCTTTCGTATATTTAAACTATAGTATGCTTAATACTTTATGGAAATGCAGCTATCCCTTTTGGGGCGAAGTAGTAGACTATACTCAGCCTCTCCTAGTACTAAGCTTTTCTTCATCTAAAGATACTGAAGTAAAATTATTCACTAGGATTTATGGAGTAAAATTTACTCAAAAAGTCTCACTTAAGGAGAAAATATTAATCGGCTTTAAGCCAGGCCCCCTAGAAGTTTCTGTAAGCGACCACGTAAACTTAAGTGATAAAACTAGGCTAATTTTCTCTCGGTGGAGCGATGGTGTTAAAGAAGCTAGTAGAGAAATCTCTGTTAAAGAGCCTAAAGTACTCAAGCTTACAGCTATATACAAACTACAGCACTACTTAAGCGTATATAGTAAGTACGGTTCAGTAAAGGGCTCAGGGTGGTACGATAATGGGGCAACTGCAGTAATATCAGTGAATACTAATATCATCCAATTATCAGAAAATACTAGAATACTTTTAATTGGCTGGAAAATCAATAATAAAGTAGTGAATACTTCAGAAACTACTATTAAATACAAGGTGGTTGCTCCAGCTCAAATAGAGGCTCTTTGGGCTAGAGAATACTACATTAAAGTAGAGTCTGAGTACGGTAAAGTAAGTGGTAGTGGCTGGTATAGGGAGGGAAGTGTAGCTACTATAAGCTTAGACACTACTAGAGTAGACTATTTCTTCACTTACTATGAATTCTCGGGCTGGATTGATGAAAGTGGACAAAAAGTATCAGAGCAGCCAGTTTACTCATTTAAAGTAACTTCACCTAAACACTATAAAGCAGTATGGGTTCAGAAACTCAATATTCCGTTAATAGTAGGGGTAATTGCTGCTTTAGTAGCACTAGTTCTCTTGCTCATATTCCTATTAGTGAAACACATTAAAGGGAATACTAGAAGATAGAATAGGAAAAGCTGAAGCAGGGGGGAGGGCTTGATAGTTGAGACTATAGACGCTAATGGCAAAAATGCTCTTAAAATAACTTTAGAGGACGGCGAGGAAGCTCTCATAATCTCTGATACTCACTTTGGGCTAAAGGTGGGAGGTGAGTATGCTACAGATTATCAGAGCCTAGTAAAGTTAATGGAACATATTAAAAGAGAACACAATGTAAAGCTAGTAGTGTTACTAGGAGATATATTCGATTTCTGGCAGGGGGAAGCATTAGATTTAATGAATACTTCATATGAGTTTGTAAAAGAGTTAATGAAGCTAGACGCTACAATAGTGTATGTAGCGGGGAATCATGATAGAATAATAGCGAAAATAGTATTAAGAAGCCGCAAAGGAGACATATATGTGGTTCCAGACTTCTTTATACTAGAGTCAGGAGGGAGGAGATTTCTGTTAATTCACGGGCATCAATTTGATAGACTATTTATAGCTACTAAGGGGCTATGGAAAATACAGTCTTATGTTTACACGATTTCTGAAGCGCTATTAGCGCTACCGGGGCCACTAGAGTGGGGTATAGCTATACTGTCTGCCTTATCTACAGCGACGCTGATATATATAACACCTCCACTACCTCACCCCCTAGACTTAGCACTATACTATGCTTCAGCAATACTAGTTCTTCCACTAATAATACTCATTTGGAGAACTCTACAGAGTAAATTCTGGTATCTCCTAGTAAAACCGCTTTCAGCAAGCATACTTAAAGGAAAAACTAGGGGAAAAACCTTAGAGCAGTTAATTAAAAAGAAATCTTTCATAAAATATATTAAATTCTATAAGTATATGATTGGTCCTCTAAGCGGAGTAATTTTTGGACACACTCACATACCGGGAGTAATTAAGTGGAACAACTTACTCATAGCGAATTCCGGAAGCTGGATTCATGAAAAAGGAGTAATATGCAATACATTTATCAGAGTATCAAACGGAGAAGTTAAGCTTTATCAGTGGAGGCAGAAAGAAGCTAAAATTATAGCTATTTCTTAAGACTATACCAAGTTTATTAAGCTCAATATACTCAAGTAGCTATAATTTTAACAACTTACATGTTTTCTCATAGATTTAAAGCCAGGCCAGAGAATGACGAGCATTAAGATATATGC
>QMSB01000018.1 GCA_003650815.1 Thermoprotei archaeon
CTTTAGGTAATTGTTGTCTGTGTGAGTGCTTGTTGTTTTGTGTTGATGGAGGCTTGGTTTGTTGGGGTGCTTTGTTTGTGTTTGTGGGTGGTGGGAAGGAGTTTCTGTTGGATTGATGTGGTTTAGCTGTTGCTACGAGTTTGTTTTATTGTAAAGGGAAAATTTAACATGTGGAATAAATTAGGTTTATATAGTTAAGGGGTTATTATCAGTTGATGAGGTCTGGTTCCGGAAGCGTCTTTGCGTTAATTTTCATTATAGCTTTGAGCGTAGTTATTGCTACGGTGCCTAGTGTGGCTGTTTCTCAGGGAAGTACTATTAACTGGAAGAGTCTTGAAGGGTTTTTAGAGAGATTTGATTACTCTAGGGTTCTTAGGCATATTGAGTACTTTGGGTCGCTTGATAGTCGTTTGACAGGGTATCCTGGTGCGTGGAGTGCTTTGTGCTACGTGTACTCGGAGCTGAAGTCTTATGGCTTTGATTTAGTTTATTTCCAGAACTTCACTACTGTTGTTCCGGTAGTGCGGGAGGCTTATATTGAGGTTAAGTGCGGCGAGGCTGTCAGTAAATTCAGAGTGTATCCTGTATGGCCTAATCTTGTTCAGACTTCTCCTACTGGGCCTGAGGGTGTTTCAGGGAGACTGCTTTACTTAGGTAGAGGAGATTTAAAGAGCGTTAGGGGGGTGGATGTAAAGGACGCTATTGTTCTTTTAGACTATAATAGTGAGGATAATTGGGTGAAGTTAGCTGAGCTGGGAGCGAGGGCTGTGGTTTTTGTGGAGCCTTTGTCTACTAATAGGTTTGAGTCATTCAGTAAGTTTGCTTACGTGAATCTTTACTTCCCTAGAGTCTATGTTGATAGAAGGACTGGGCTTGAGTTGAGAAAGCTGTGTGAGAGAGGCTGTGTCACGGCTAGGCTTGTTTTAGACTATTCTATGGGGGAGGTTGTTTCAGCGAACGTGGTTGCTTTCTTGAAGGGGAGGAGTGGTGCTAATGATTCTCTTGTTTTAGCGGCGTATGTTGATGACTGGTCTCCTGTGCCTGAGCTTGCTAGTCACTATGATAGTGCTTGTGGTGCAGCGGTTTTACTTGAGGTAGCTCGCCTGCTTGCTGAGAGTAAGCCGGAGCTGAATGTTGTTGTGGTGTTCTTTACTGGGCACTGGGAGGGCTTGTGTGGTTCTAGGGCTTTTGTCGAGGAGATACTTGAAGTGTTTGTTGACGATGTGTTGCAGGGGCATCCGATATGGAATCAGAGTGTTCCGAAGATGTTTCTTTCGCTTGATTTATCTACTGGTAGTAGCAATGTTGCTTTAGTTCACTCGGGTGGATTTTACCATGTGCTAGGTCCCAGTATTTCTGAGGAGTGCTCAGATATGTACAGGGGAATAGATTTGCTTCTGAGAGACTATGGTAAGAGTGGTAAGCTGATTGATTTAGTTAAAAAGTATGCTGGTAGTGCTCCTAAAATATATTATCAGCTTTTAGATCAGGCTGGAAACGCTTACGAGGAACCTGGTGAGCCGGAGTACTTTACTCCTGTGCCTTACAAGTATATTGCTGATGTAGAGCCGTGGCTTCAGGCAGGGCTTCCAGGATTTACTCTCTTTACTGCTTTTGACTATAGGTTTACGTGGTTCACTCCTCTTAAAGAGCAGATACACTTTAATCCTGATAATCTTAAGCCTCAGGCTTACTATGCTGCGGCGCTGTCTTATATTTACTCTAGTGTTGTGACGAGTGATTATCCGCCGAGGAATACTTGGGGTCCGACTCGCTACTACTTCCCGAGGCCGTATGCTCCGTTTGTTCCAGGGTTTACTAAGATGAGGGGGCAAGTTGTAGTGTACTCACCTATTTCGCCTAGGCAGTATGAGCCGCTGATGAATGAGACTATAGTAGTTATAGTGGATACGGAGGACCAGTACAATATCTTCAACTATATTTTCTTGAAGACGGAGCCTAATGGGACTTTTGTTGTATATGGCTTAGGCTTAGATACAGGGGGCTCGGCGAGGTCTTATATCGCTAAGTTCTATGTAATCGACTATGAGAACGGGGGGAGAATTCTCTATACAAACGACTATGGAAAATATGGCGCTGAAGTGATCTACACTACGAGGATGTTTACTGTGAGGGAGGGTGTCTACGGGTGGCCTCAGCCTCTGCGCTTTGTTGTATTTAAGTGTGCTGGCATAACTATGTTTAGTGTGACTTTTCCTCAGGGGATGCTTGACTTATATAACTACATGACCATATATAAGACTCTTCAAGTACGAGATGTTTCAGTAGTAGTTAGGGAGTTTACGTCTCACTCAGAGGTGTACCACTATGGCTATGAAGCGGATCACATAAATAAGATACTGATCGTTTACGTTAAGCCTAGGGAGAGAATTGAAGTAGAGGTACATGTTAGGTCTCAGGAGGGACCGGTTTACTTAACGATTCTGCTTTTAAATTCCTCTGAGGAGCGCCCTGAGGGAGCTGGCTACTGTCTTAGTGAGCCAGGGGAATCTCTAGTCTTATTTAGGTCTACTTTATGCTACATAGAGAACTTCTATTGGCTTAGTAGATACCGTATAGATCTCGCAGCTAGATTCGGGGTATTTGATGCTGAGTCTCAGAGGAGCTTGGAGCACTTAGAGGAGTGGAGGACTTTGACTGAGAGGTATTTCAGTGAGAGGGAGTATGATAAGGCTTACTATGCTTCTCTCATAGCTTGGGCATGGGCTCAGAAGCTATATTACTCGTCAAGAGGGCTTATTCAGGGGTCTTCGACGACGACTGTAGTGTACTTTGTGATGCTCATACCCTTCGCGTTCGTTCTGGAGAGACTTCTGTTTGAATTCTATGAGGGTAGGAGGAGGCTTGTGGCGATAGCAGCGATGTTCGCTGTCTTCATAGGGGTTATGTGGCTTATTCACCCAGGATTCCACTTAGTCTCGAGTATGCCTACTCTGCTCCTAGGCTTCGTTATACTTACTGTATCGGTAGTGATAGGATTTCTGCTCTACAGTGACTTTCAGGGAGTGATCTGGAGGGTTAGGAAGAAGAGGCTTGGTGCGCACTTCGTGGAGGTGAGTAGGTGGGATGTTATGGTGTCTTCGCTCTACTATGGAGTAGTCAATATGAAGAGACATAAGGTGAGCTCTATGCTCACGTTGGTCGCTATTGTTATAATAACGCTGTCTCTAGTCTCTCTGACTTCAGTGACTACTCAGACTGTGTTGAAGAAAATAAGTATTGATGTGGAGCCTGTGTATCAGGGTCTCTTAGTGAGGTACGTGACGTACGAGTCTCTGCCAGAGCCTATGATCAATGCACTAAGCTCTCTCGGAGAAGGTAAGGCGTCTAGGAGAGCGTGGCTCTACGGGTCTATTGGAGGATCTACTCTGTGGGGAGAGATCCCGGTAGAATATGAGGGTAGGGTAGAGACGGTTAAAGCTATTGTAGGTCTAGATGAGGCTGATGGAGCTGCTTTAGGGATATCGGGAGCAACTATCTACAAGAAGTGGGATATGTTGTTTAAGGAGATATCACCTGATACTGTTCCCTGTATAATCAACAGAAAGCTGGCGGAAGAGCTAGGTATAAGCTATATTCCTGTGAGGATAAAGGTCTGGGGTATAGATTTCATCGTGGTTGACATATTTGATCCAAGTGAGTTAGACTCTAGGATCGATATTGACGGTGAGTCAATAGCTCCATTAGACATATGGTCTGCTGAGGCGAGTCAGGCTGGGGCAGTTATTACTGAGAGGCTTTCCTGTGATACTATAATAATTGTTCCGTACTCTGTGCTGAAGAGGTTTCCTGGCTCTATTAAGGCTAGTGTAGCTATTGTGGGCGGGGATGTAGATAAGCTAGAGCGCTTAGCTGAGACGCTTTCTGAGATGACGTACAACATGTTCTTGTTCGTGGCGAAGGGTAAGAGGGTAGTAGGGTACTTGTCGCTAGTAGGTTTAGCGACTAGGGGATGGTCTTTCCTGCTGCCCTCTATTGTGATAGCCTCGCTGATAATGTTCAACATGATGGTGTCTCTAGTGCAGCAGAGGCTAAATGAGGTGAAGACTCTCTCTGCTCTAGGGCTAGCTCCTCTACATGTGACAGGGCTATTCTTCTCAGAGGCGATAGCATATGCTCTGATAGGAGGAGTTATAGGGTATACTACCGGTATTCTCGTGCTGAAAGCACTGGCACCAATAATGGGTCCAGGCTTCTACCCCAACTATACTTCTGGAGTAGTAGTCCTCGCTATTGCTCTCTCCTTTGTGACAGTAATAGTGCCGTCTATTCTGCCGGCTTTCAGGATGGGAGCGCTAGTGACACCTTCACTTGAGAGGAAGTGGAAGATAACGACTAAGCCTAGGGGAGATCTCTGGGAGATACCTACTCCGTTTAGAGCGGCTAAAATGGAGGCTCCGGGCGTGCTCCTGTATATAAAGGAGTTCCTTGACGCTCACAGAACTGAGAGGGCTCACCGCTGGTTTGCGTCACTTGAAGAAGCCAGGATATCGGCGTTCGAGGTGAAGGGTAAGAAAGGGTACTCTCTCTCGTCTCTAGTGATGCTGTATCCGTGGGAAGCGGGATTGAAGCAGGAGGTAGAGATTGTCGCTGTGCCGGAAGACGGTGTTTCAAGGTTCTCTATTGCTCTACGTCTCAAATCTGGTCCGAGAGAAGTGTGGATTAGGTCTAATAGAGTGTTCCTCGATATCTTGAGGAAGCAGTTCCTCTTGTGGAGGAGTATTACTCCCTCCGAGAGGAGGGAGTACATTAAGAGGGCTCTTGGTTTAGTTGGAGGTGAGTAGGTATGGCTAGGTTCCGTCTGTTTAATGAGGAAGAGGGACTTACTTGGAGGTCTCTTCTAGCGATACTGGTTTCAGCGGCTGTTATTCTGCCTATTCAAATATACATGACTCTAGCTACTCCAGTCTCAGTGGCTTGGCCGGCAGTTATCTTGTTGCTTTTCACTGAGCTAGCGTACTTCTTCCACGCTCCTCTCTCTAAGCAGGAGGGCTTCATAATATACTTCGTTTCAGCAGTGGCCATAGGAGGCTCGGTTCTCGTTGAGGGGATGATACCTTTCCTAAACTTCCCCTACAGAGTCTACATGGTGCAGAGCCCCTATTTCAGAGCCCTGGGCTTCGATAAGGAAGTCCCGTGGTGGTTTGTGCCCCCGCTGACATCAGAGGCTATAGTGAAAAGGACTATAATTCACCCGGACTGGTCGTTTTACATAGGATTACTCATGATAGGCTTCATCATATACCTCGGGACAATACTTCCGATGACCTTTATTCTAGCGCAGCTCTACATTGAGATCGAGAAATTGCCTTTCCCTATAGGAAAAGTCCAGGCGGAGACTATTATAAGCCTTACTGAGCGTGATCCAGAGAGATTTGATAAGTTCATACTGTCAGCTGTAGTAGGAGTACTTTACTCGCTTGCGCTCTACGGCTTTCCGATAATAACGCTGACTTTCTTCGGTAGGGCGTTCTCGGTTACAGGGTCTATGATATGGTCTTTCCTAGACCTGACTCAGTTCCTTCAAATATTCATACCGGGAGCTATTTTCGGAATATCGTTAGATCTGCTGAACGTTGCTTCAGCTTGGGTAATACCATCTTACTTAGTTTTAACAGCGACAGTAATCTCTATTCTCACATATGTTGTAGGAAACACTATTGCTCTGAGACTGCCATGGGACATATTCAAGTACTGGCAGGAAGACTGGTTCCCGGGAGCAAGCCTAATATGGCTTTACCAGAGATCTTACTTTGACTTATGGCTGAGCGCCTACATAGGGATCTCTCTCGCAGCAGGTATAATGCCGTTTATACTGGAGTACAAGAACTACGTGAAAGCATTTGTTAATCTCAAAACTCTCCCTGAAAGCGTTAAGAAAGCCGGATATATCTCTCTAACACCGCTGCTAGTAGTATACTTCCTCTCGGCGGCGGCTTCAATCGCTTTATTCAAGTACCTTGTCCCGCGGTTCCCTATAGTACTGCTCTTCCCGTTCGTAGCTTGGGGATTCATATGGCCATTTATTAGCGCCTGGTCTATAGGAATGACTGGTTTTGCTCCAGCTCAGCCACCACTCTTGAGAGAAGCAACAATCCTCTTCAGCGGCTACAAGGAACTTGACGTCTGGTTTGCAGGATGGGTTGCTCAGCCCGGAAATGCTCCAGGTGTAATAGTTAACGCTTTCCAAGTAGGCTACTGGTGTGGAGTAACCCCTAAGACTTATCTGAAGGCAGCGTTTATAGCTATGCCTTTCCTCTTCATATTCTCGCTAGTATACGTAGACATGTTCTGGCGCATGGCTCCAATGCCTTCGGCCTTCTACCCGTGGATCGAGGTGACATGGCCTATATCTGTGCTCAACTGGGTCATATGGCCTACCTTCGTGAGGAAAGGCTTCCTGCCGTCAGTGAGACTAGAAGTCATATTGACGTTCTTCGCTGTGGCGGCAGTGCTAGCAGTTGTTCTGAAGTTGATTAAGCTCCCACTAGCTATACTAATAGGAGTGCTCTGGGGAGTTACTTCAATGCCACACGCGCTAGTAGGAGCTACAATAGGAGTAGTCGTAGGAAAGCTGCTGGAGAAGAAGCTAGGCAAAGAAAAGTGGGATAGAGACAAAGTAGTTATTGTGGCAGGACTAACTCTAGGAAACGCTGTAGCAATAGCATTTGCAGCATCGCTGCTGCTGATATCGAGGTCTCTCTGGGCGCTACCCTACTAGCCCTCTCCACCCTTTATCCGAGTTTTCTGAAAACTCAGTTCGTGGCGTTTTCTTCATCTAACTCAGCTATCCGAGCTTCATCACTCTAACGTTAACTACAGTTTCAGTTAATAAACGTAAGCTTTACTTTAAAGTCTACAGTACTAGAATTAGAGAATGGCTAAAAGTGTAGCAGATTTACCGCTACATACAGGTACTGTGCCTCCTTGGCTAGCTGCTAGAATGATTAAGCTAGCTAAGATAGTTGTGAGACTTGTTGCAGAAGAGTACGGTACCGTAGGTTTTCTCGAGAGAATATCTGATCCTATATGGTTTCAGGCACTGAATAATCTTATTGGAATGGACTGGGATAGCTCTGGCTCAACTACTGTTACCTGTGGTATTCTTAAGCAAGTTCTTTCCTCTGAAGACTTGGATGTCAGCGCGGCAGGCGGAAAGGGAAGCAGGTCTAGGGAGACTCCCCGGGAGCTGAAGAAAATATGTAGCGACTACGGACTTGACCCCCAGGAGTATATTATGGCTTCGAGGCTCGTAGCGAAGATCGACAATAATGCTCTCCAGTGCGGGTACACGCTGTATCATCACATGTTCTTTGTAGACCGTGAGGGAAACTGGGCTGTAGTCCAGCAGGGAATGAACCTAGCTAATAGAATGGCTAGAAGATACCACTGGTTTTCAGGCTGCTTAAATGATTTTATAGTAGAGCCTCATAAAGCAATAAGTGGTATTAAGCATAGTTATGCACTAAATACTATAGCTAGAAAAATAGGTGAATTTAGAAAAACGGTAGTAGACTTGGCTAAGGAACCTGTCTCAAAGCTCGAGAGAGACTTGAAGTCAGTACTGGCTTTAGCTAGGGGAAATACTCCGCTAGCGTACTACACACCCTATACTATCGAGGAGGCTAAAAACAAAGTAAGAAAATACGAGAGCCTAGGGCCAGTATCGTTGAACAAAATTGCTTTAAATAAGGCGAGAGAGCTAGCGGTAGCCGATTTTAAAGAACTACTTTTAGTAAAAGGTCTGGGGCCAAGTACTCTCAGAGCCCTAGCTCTCGTAGCAGAGCTAGTCTACGAGACTCCTCCTTCGTGGAAAGACCCGGTAACACATCCAGTAGACCCATTCAAGTATGCTTACGCTGTAGGAGGAAAAGACGGAGTACCTTTCCCAGTAGACAAGAAGACGTACGACGAGCTACTCTCTTTCCTAGAAACACTGCTAACTAAGGCTAGAGACCACAGAAAAATATTCCTCAGGAACATAGCTAAAATTACTAAAAACTGGACTCCTCCACCGGAAGACAAGATTCCAACATAGTATTCGACTAGACTAGAATATCCTTATATATTTCACTCGAGTATACTTGAATAAGCTATATATAGGTGACTCGAGTGCTCTCGAAATCAATTATAGAGCAAAATCCGTGGTGGAGAACAATAAGTTTTGGGAAAATAGACTACGATATAGAAAAATACCAAAAAATGATGGTGCATTTCAGTAGGAAAATACCAGTACTAGCTAAAGGAAAAATATATTTCATCAAAGGTCCTCGGAGGTCCGGGAAAACCATCTGGCTGAAACTCTATATTAAACACTTAATAGAAAATGGAGAAGACCCGCTAAGTATATTATATTTATCGTGTGATAGAATACCTATAGTAAGTTATGTCCAGTTAATGAATATTATTAGAGAATATTTAAATATCTATAAGAGAGAAACAAACTTCATATTAATAGATGAAATTACTAGAGTAAACAAGTGGAGCTATGCGCTGAAAGGACTTAAAGATTCAGGAGCACTGGAAAACTGTGTAACGGTAGTCACAGGTTCGATACCCTTACTGCTGACTAAAGGAGCTGAGTTAATGCCTGGAAGAGGTGTTGAGGGAGGAGAGTACTATTTAACACCAGCGTCGTTCAGGAAGTATGTTAAAGCACTAGCTGATGAGAAAACACGGAGAGTACTAGAAGAAAAATCTTTTTCACTGAATGAGAGTATAGAAAATATAGCTGAGAAGATCTCAGGAACACTACCCTATATTGCAGAAATAGATGAATTTTTCTACAAGTATCTTCAAACAGGTGGATTTCCTGAAGTGGTTGATGCTTTCTTGAGAAAAGAGAAGCCTGTAGAAGAGGCTCTTGAAATACTGTTAAACTATATTTTAGGAGACATAGCTAAAGAAAACAGAGATCCAGACATAGCTAAGGCTGTTCTAATAGAAGTATCGAAGACTTTATCAAGTATAATAACTTACGCTACTCTAGCTAGGAGAATAGGAGTATCACTAGATACCATTAAAGACCACGTGAAAATACTGAAGGAAATGCTGGTAATAGCTCTTCTCGGAAAATTTGACTTCACAACTAAAACAAGTATCCTAAGAGGAGGAATAAAAGCTTACTTCACAGACATAGGCTTCTACTACGCCATAAAAACATTTAGTGAAGGAAAATCATACAACCAAGTAATAAACGAGACACTAACTGTAGAAAAAACTCCACTCATAGTAGAAAACATAGTAGTATCACACATAGTTCAACACGGAAGAATACCCAAGCTGAGAGAACCAGACACATTTATAGGCTATATTAAAAATAAAAAAGAAACAGACATACTATACAAGAGACAAGACGGAACACTAGTAGAAATTGAAGTAAAGTACAGATACGAAATCAAACTACCTCCTGTTAAAAGAGCGAAAGAAACAGTAATTATTTCAAAAGACTCGTTCAGCTACGACAAGAATAAAAGAGTGCTCATAGCTCCTGCCTCAATATTTCTCGCACTACTTGAAGACTGTGAAAAAAGCTTATAACCTACATAACTTATTCAAGTACCTCGTATCTCTAATTAAAATATATTTTTCCCTAAAGCATTATAACGTCCGAGAGATTCATCTTCAATAGTCAAGTCTCCATGATACCCGTATTTTTTCAAGATGCTCACTATTCTCTTCAAGTCGACGTCTCCTTCGTAGATAGGAGTCATAGTCACTTCACCCGGCTTACGCCATTTTTCTTTACACTCAGTGACAGCGTTTTTAACATGAGTATGTTTAACTCTATTAGCGAACTTCTCGATCACTTCATAGACTTTGCTGAGCGGATAGCCGTACCAGTAAAAGTTACCTGTATCGAGAGTCAACCCGAGAAAAGCTTCAGGAAATTCTCTAAACAAAGCATCCAAGTAGTCTTCTCTATTAGAAATATAGCCATGGTTCTCTACAGCTAACGCTACATCTCTTACCTCTCCTTCAAGCTCTCTGAGCCATTCAATCGATAATCGAATATAGTCTTCTAGACTATAGCCCTTTATTTCCTTCACAATAGTATCTATACGAACTACCCTTACTCCGAGCCTACTAGCTATATTAACCGCTTTAACAACATAATCAGTCTCCCTAAAATCATTAGCAATAAGTATAGAATTTACTTCAATATTATGTTCACTCAAATAATTCTTAAAATCACTTAACTCGTATTCAAGGTTATGTCCGCTGAATACTTTGAGGTCTCTGGGCAAGTATAGCTCAATACTATTTATTCCGAGAGCGCTGAGCCCTTCTTCAACAGAACCAAATACATTTCTCAAAATGACGTCTCTACAGGCAGTTCTCACGGATATTCTCCATGTTAAACAAATATATTACTAAGTATGCTAGACACATAAATTCTTTATAAGAAATAGCTGCAGTTAACAGTGTACATAAAACAGTACGAGAACATACTACTTGATATTGCTGAAGAATACGGCACACCAGTCTACGTGTACTTCGCTGAAATATTATTAAATAATTTTAATAAAATAAAAACTATTGCTAAAAAATATTACAGGAAAATATTAATAGCATATGCTTATAAAGCAAACTCAAATATTCACTTATGCAAACTACTGCACAGAGAAGGGGCCGGAGCAGAAGTAGTCTCAAGCGGAGAGCTGTTTCTAGCGCTCAAAGCCAGTGCAAGCAAAATAGTCTTCGACGGAGTATCTAAATCAGTCAGCGAAATAGAGTACGCAGTCAGAAACAGAGTATGGTTAATTAATATAGAGAATTTAGGTGAATTGAAATACATTGATTATTTCTCCGAGAAAAATAATATTGTACAAAAGGTGGGAATTAGATTCAATCCAGGCATTGAGGTAAGCACACACAAACATATAGCAACGGGAGGAAAATTGAATAAATTTGGTCTTGATTCAAAAAACTTCATTAGAGCAGTCAGTATTTCAAAGAAAATGAAAAACATAGATTTATGTGCAGTACACTTCCACCTGGGATCACAGATCTTTGACACAGAGTCCTACATAAAAGCCTTAGAGAGAGTCCTCAGTCTAGCCGAAGAAGCTGGACTCAATATAAGGATCATAGATATTGGTGGAGGCTTCGGCTACTCCTATGAAACAGGAGAAACAATGAATCTCGACAACCTATTTGCTCAAATATCTCGTGTGCTGAAAGATTCTCTCGGAGAGGAACCAACAGTAGTCCTAGAGCCAGGTAGAGCTATCGTAGCTTCAGCAGGCATCCTCTTGACTAAAGTAAACTACATTAAAGAAGTCTATGGCAAAAAATGGGTACTAGTAGACGCTGGCATGAATGACTTCATCAGACCTGCTCTCTACGGAGCAAAACACAAAATAACGGTACTGGGCAAAAACGGGCCTACAGAAAAATACTCAATAGGAGGACCAGTATGCGAGTCAGCCGACGTCTTCGCTGAAGACATGGAGCTGCCCAGAGTAGCACCAGGAGACGTATTAGCTGTACACGATGTAGGAGCATACAGCTACTCTATGTCAAGCAACTACAACACCAGACCCAGACCCCCAGAAGTGTTGGTCGACAGAAAAGAAATAAAGCTGATCAGAAGGAGAGAAAACTTCGAGGACTTACTGAGACTGATGATAACTTAGAGCAACTATAATAAACTAAATAAAGACCCGGTTTTCTCTTAACTAGAGTGATGAAAGACTGGCTACCTGAGAGCTGATGAGGGTGCGAGATTCTGACTCAATATCGCTGCCTTCTCTAAGATCCTCTGTCGAGAGTGTATTTTGATTAGCAAGGAAGCGGTCGAGAAGCGAGGTCCCCACCAATCATCCAAATTAGTCAGCGCCCGTAAGAACTCTTCATCCCAATTATTTAGTAGAGCAATTAGCTTATTTAGTTTATTCATCAGAGATGGGGCTACCAGTCACCGATCCTGGAGCCCCAACATCATCATCCAGTACTCTATTTAGCTCTCAAATTTAATAACTTATCTTCGTGGCGCGTTAGTGCTAAATACTTAGGTAAGTGTTTTTGTCTGAAAATGAATGTCTCTTCGAGTGAAATAAGGAAGATAGTGGAATCTATCCTCGTTCCTTTAGAACAGTATGTCAGAAACAATATCTGCTTGGATCCCAGTAGCCCTTACTACGGTGGGCTACTAGAAACTATTCCACATACTCCTCAGCCCACATGGCCTCACGCCTCCTACGTAACTGCTGATGCTTATCTGAAGCTCTATGAAGTCTACAAGAAACCTGAGTACTGGGAAGTAGCTAAAATAATGGTAAATTATCTTGTTAGAGAGCAGAGTGATGCGGGCTGCTGGTACGGGTACTCTGGGTACCCTAAGAGTGCTGGATGGAATGAAGGAAATGCGCCTCCTGGAAGCAAGCTAAATGTTGTTTTTGAAGACGGTACTGTTCTCGATATTATACGTGAGCCGTTCAGTATTTTCGGGACAGCTCTCTACAGCAAAGTAGTGGCAAATGCTTATGAAATAGCTGTGAAAGATTGCTTAAACTTAAATGAAGCCGAGAAGTGGAGATTATCTTTCCTCAAGGCAGCAGAGTTCATACGGCACGTGATCGACGATAAAGGCTACTGGGTTGGAAACCGCGCGTGGAATCAGAGAGCAGCAGTCGCAGTACTACTTTTTACTGCGAGCAGGCTTTTAGGTCCTGAACGATACTTAGGGAAAGCTAAAATAGTACTAGATCAGATTCTAGGGGCGCAGCTAGAGTCAGGCGAGTATCCTTATTCTGAGGCGGGAGGCAGAACTTACCACTATCATGCTTTAACACTGTACTTTCTTAATCAAATAAATAGAGAGTATCCGAGTAAACGTGTAGAAGAAGCTGTAGTAAAGGGACTGAAGTGGATGTGGAGTATGCAGGAAGAAAACGGTGATTTCGACTGGAGTATTCACTCACCTGAGGATCATAAAACCAGACTATTCTCCACATTTGGAATAGCTTTAGCTGCAACAGCACCCTACTTAAAGTTATTCAAAGAAAATGTTTACAAAACACTAGTTTTCCTAAAGAAACATCAGAAGCCAAATGGAGGCTTTCCGCGAAAAATAGGGCTGGAAAAAACAGATAACGTTACTTCAGGAGAAATTCTCCACGGCTTAGTGGAGCTCACTAAATCTTAGAATAACTTGTAGAATTTAGCTCAATACTGTAAAAGAGTAAAGAAAATCTGATTAAAGCTTTTCTTAAACTCTAGCCAGACAAATATTAAGTAGTCTGACACAATCATTTAAGATTAAATCCTGTTGAAAATAAGAGATCCTAGTTACCTATTTTCTGAGCCTGTTAACTACACTATTATACTTGAGTTTACTGGTTTTTAGTTTCTCTAATATCTTACCGTATTCTACTAGTGCCTTAATTGCTCTAACTGCTCTTTCAGGTGTCGGGTAGGTTGGTATGTCTTCTTCGTCGAAGAGTCTTCTATAGTACTTAGCCATATCTGCTTCACCTATGTCGCACACTACTACTGGTTTACCGTATTTCTTGATTATTTCAGAGAGTTTCTTCGGAAGATCTGTTGTTACCAGGGGTACTTGGTGCATAGGCAACAGGATCACACCGTCTACATTGAGGTCGCTCAAAACGAGTTTCATTGATTCTACGAATCCTCTGTCATCAGCGGACCCTGTTAGGTCTACTGGATCTATTGTGACAGCGAAGTCTCTCAGAATTCCCTGCTTCTTAAGCTCTTCGAATTTCTCTAAAGTCTCTTTACTGAACTCTGCTAGCTTCATTCCCTGGAACTCGATTTCATCGGAAGCCATTACTCCACAGCCGCCTCCATCAGTAACTACGGCTATTCGATTGCCTTTAGCTGGAGGCTGCATCGCGAGAGCTTTAGCCATATCGCAGAATTCTTCCATGTCTCTTGCTCTGATGACTCCGCACTGTTTAAATGCTGCGTCGTAGATAGCATCTACTCCCGCTAGTGCTCCTGTGTGAGATGCTGCTGCTTTTGCTCCGGCAGCGGTTCTTCCAGACTTAAGTACTACTATTGGCTTCTTGAGCGCCACTTTCTTAGAGATCTCCATGAACTTTCTTCCCTCCTTGATGTTCTCGATGTAGATCATTATTGCTCTAGTCGTTTCGTCTTCTGCTAAGTACTCGAGGAGATCTGCTTCATCTACGTCGCACTTGTTGCCGTAGGAAATGAATTTTGAGAGCCCTAGGTCTGTTCCAGCGAAGTAGTCTAGTACAGCTGCACCGAAGGCTCCGCTCTGACTGATAAAGGCTATGTGTCCTTTCTTCGGTCTAGGCATTGAGAGGAGAGGTCCTTTAGGGCTGTCCTTGTACATCGGAATGAAGAGAGTGTCTACTCCGCTCCAGGGGTCGTATATACCAATACAGTTGGGTCCTATTATTCTGACGCCGTGTTTTTTAGCTGTCTTTACGAGCTGTTCTTCGAGAGCATGGTTTCCTATTTCGGAGAATCCCGCCGATATCACTATTACGCACTTTACTCCCTTTTCTCCGCAGTCCTCTATTATTTTTGGTACTATTCTGGCTGGCACACAGACTACTCCTAGGTCTACTTTACCGGGGATTTCCTTTATGCTGGGATAGCACTTGACTCCAGCTATTTCATCAGCCTTAGGGTTGACGGGATAGACTTCTCCCTTAAATATCCCCTTTTCCTTATTTGTAAGAAAGTTCTCTAAGATTACTCTGCCTACAGCCCCCTTTTCTCGAGAAGCACCTATTATTGCTACCGCGCTGGGATTAAAGAAGCCGTCGAGCTCCTTTACAATATTCATATGACTTATATGTAGCTAATAGATTTAAGTCCTACTGCTAAAAATTCTCTAAAGCTTGGTGTCAGAGTCCAATAATTCTTGGAATCAAGTCAATGTAGCTGTCACTGAAGACTAAAAAGAGTAAATGACTAGTTACTTACTGTGAAAACAGAACTGAGGGAGTACTTGGAGGATATTCTGGGCTTTGGAGAAGTAGTGACGGGGTCTCGGGAAGAAGAGAAGCTTGTAGAATACATAGTATCTAGTCTCGAAGAATATGTAGACTCCGTGGCTACTCAGAGAGTACCTGTTATGTCGTGGAGAGAGAAGTACGCGGCAGTAGAGGTAGGTGGCTCTAGTATTAAGTCGGCTGTTCTGCCCTATACTCTATCATTTGACTGTGAGGCTCCCTTACTTTACATAAGGGATATAAGAGATAAGAAGTGGAGGAGTGCTGAAGACAAGATAGTTTTAGTAGAGTTTCATCGGAGAGATGCAGACTTTGTTGAAGACTACTATGTTAAGGCAGTTGAAGCCGGGGCTCTAGGGTTAATAGCATTTGACTATTTCCAGGGAGTTCTGAGGAGAATAGTAGTCACTGGAGTTAAAGAGTATCGGCGAGGCTGCGGAGAAGGACCTCCTCCTATTCCAGCAGTAGCTGTCAACAGGGAAGCAGGAGTTTTCTTAATTAAGAGAGAGGGAGAGAAAGTCAGACTATATACTGAAGCCTATGTAAGAGACTCACACGGATATAATGTTGAAGCCTCTATCTACGGAAAGCTGGAGGAAGAAGTCTTGCTGACAGCTCATCATGATCACTGGTTTTTAGGAGCCGCTGATAATTGTCTAGGAGTATCTCTTGTTATAGTAGCCTCAAGGCATTTCTCAGAGAAGCGTCTTAAGAGAACTCTGAAGCTAGTATCTTTTACAGCAGAAGAGTCTGGGGCTCCATGTTTCTCATCGTATTACTGGACCTGGGGCTCCCGTGTCTACACAGAATCCCGCGATATAAGTAAAATATACTCGGTAGTGAATACAGACGTTCTAGCTCGAGGAAGATTAAAGCTCAGTGCTTCCGGAGTAGATTACGCTAAATTCGCTGAAGAAATAATAGGGATTCCGGCTGAGCTAGACACTAGCTATATGGATAGCTACTCTTTTTCATCAAAGGGGGTTCCTTCCCTCTCGCTACACACCTTAGAAGATTACATGGATTACTATCACACAGACAGAGATCTCCCGGAGAACCTCGACTGGAGTGTAGTCGAGAAGGGAGTAGCTGCAGCATTCCGTTTAGTCGAAGAGCTGGCTGTAAGGGGCTCTGGAATAGATTCTTCGGCATGGCGCACTACCATAAGAGAGCTGTCTGTGAAGCTAAACATACGCTTAGAGTCTAGAGAGATAGACCGTAGGCTCGCTAAAAGGCTTACAGCATCAATGGTCTACGCATATGATGAACACTACCCGGATGAGAGGCCAGCTTTCCTTAAGACAGACGTATTCCCTGAGCTTAAGATCATAGAGGACTTCAGTAAACTCAAGAAGGCGCGTAGCCTTATTGAAAACGGAGACTTGAGGAGTGCGCTAGGTCTAGTAGCTAGTATTCCTCTGAGGATAAGACTAGGCGACGGCAAAAAAATGCTTTCTATCAATACTAAGCCCATTATGATCTACTTAGAAAAGAGGAGAGTAAAAGAAGCGCTACTAATACTCGAGCAGCTGCTATCACTTGAAGAAAAGTATATAGGAGAAGTAAGAGAAACTCTTCAAGAGAAACTTTCGAGCATAGTGGAGGAATGATGACGGCCCAGTAGCCTGAAGAATGAAGATTTTCGTCCCTCCTGACCTTTCACTGTAGGTAGTCGAGTATTTCTTTGAGATTCTTCACGACAATGTCTGCTTCAGCGAAGAGTAGCGGGAGCTTGTATCTGGCTACTAAAATAGTTTTCATGCCTAGCTTCTTCGGAATCTTTATGTCGAGAGAATAGTCATCACCTACACTGACCGTTTCTATTGGGCTCAGCTTTAAGTGTTCGAGGGCTTTGAGAAATATCCGGGGATTTGGTTTAACACATCCCGCTTCACTGCTGGTTACGATAATCATGTATTTTTCGAGAATTGGAGCTATGTCTTTGAAGGCGAAGCGAGGGGTAGAAGTCACTAAAGCCATCTTTAAGCCTCTTTTCTTTAGCTCCTCTAGGGTCTCAAGGACTTCTGGGAAGAACTTGTTTCTAGTTCTCTCATGTAGCTCTGATACTTCTCTTAAAGTGTCTTCATTAATGCCCACTTCTAGTCTCTCAGCAACTCTCTTAAAGAACTCTTTAAATGACTGAAATTTCTCTCTAGGATGTTCAATGAATATTACGTATAAATAAGCTGCTCTCAGCTCCTGCATGTAGACTTCGTAACCTCTGCTAATTAATAGAGATGAGAGCTCATCAAAAGAAAGAGGGTTTTCTGCATAAACTAATGTGCCATAAAGATCAAATATTATTCCACGAAGATCCATATATCACTGTACCTCCTGCTAATTTAAGATTTTACTTTAAGCTCAATTGACATTAGTTAATAAGAGATACGCTCTTGGCTTTAAGCTATGTGGTTGATTATTTTAGTAGTTAGTGGTGTACTTATTGTTAATATAGGGTTTGTGGATTAATACCGTAATAGTGTAGGAGTCTGTGTAAAGTAGATTAACTTTTGCTTTGAAATAGAAGTACTTGAGGTGTCTATTTGCTCTCAGGTTTGTTTCCTATTTCTTTAGTTATTGAAAGTTAGTTTATTTTAGCTTAAATTAGGAATATGTTATAGTGAGTATTTTACTAAGTAAATACTCTATTCACATAAAGTATTTTAGTTAGATCATTAAATTGTCTTCTATAGATATATAGCTTATTAATGTTTTACTATAGCATTGCTTTCAGAGCTACAGCATAAGCGTTTACACTACACAGCTACTTATGTTTATAAAGCATTTAATAACTTATTTACCAGTAAATACTAGCTTTAGCCTAACACACCTCATATATCACAAAAATAAATCAACTAAAACATGAGGCCTAAAACCAAGAACATAAGAGACATTGATGTTTTGTAAAAAGAGATATTAGGCGGACTTAGTAGAGCATAAAGGATATTAGTTTCCTCTAGAATATAACCAATAAGGTAATGTCTGGCTTATTTGAAAACCTCATCGTAGCCAGTGAGAGAGGAAGACTAGAATACGATATGAGAATACACTTAGTAGACTTAAGAACTAAAAGCGAGTACAGCGAGAAGATAGCTGAGTCTGTTATCAATATGCTTCTACAGCTATGCCAAGATCTAGGTATAGAGCAGGAGGGAAAACTCGAGCTTGGTGATAAGAGTTTTTATTTCTCACGAAGAGAGGGAGGTCTCGCTCTCGCATACTTCTACTCAAAGAGCGTAGATTCTTCCGAAGTAACTTCTCTTCTAAAAGAAGTTCTCTCGTTAAGAAGAGAAGTTTACATCAATGGGGGAAGTATAGAGGATTTGAGAAAGGAGATAAACAAGTTTCTCATATATTATATGGGAGTACACAATTTCTCTCTACTTTTTTTCAAAAATTCACTGATGACGCAGAGAGGAGTTAAAAGTATCATTATATACTACAAGAATAAAGTGTCTATAGATGGCATAAAGTTGAATGAAGTAGTTAAGAGAAGTATTCTCCGGCTTATACGTAAGATACAGAATTTCTGGGACTTGTCTATAGACTTTGTTAAAGCTAGAATAAACAACAGTCACGCAATAATAGTTTACGTAAGTAAAGATTTCTACATATCTTTTCTCTACGACAAGGAGTCGTTTGACTTAAATACTATAAGCGCAATGATTATGGATTTTAAGAAAAGGCTCTCGCATATGAGAAGCGAGCCCCTACGTATACCTTCCGACCTGCTACCTCTCTACGAAAAACTCTTAGAGAACTATAAGCTCGTAGACTCAAGAAAAGCATCTACTCTATTAGACGAAGATTTAAAGAAACTTGTATTTGAAGAATGTTTAACACTAAAAGAAGCCTTACTACTTATTGATAGAAAAGGAGGCTTCCCTGTAGTAGAGAAGCCTTCCACGCCTTCTCGCGGGCAATTAACTTTTCAGCCAGGAAGCTAGCAATAGAGCTAGATATCGTAAATAAGAATTCTAATCTTCGAGCCAGAAACCCTTGTTGACCACATCTTAGTGAGCTTAAATGAGCTCGTTACTCCTGTAGCTAGGCGGACATAAGGAGTTATTAAAACAAGCCTACGCCTAACTATTTGCTCAGATATTCTAAAAATATCTTCAAATAGTTTTCTTAAGTTACTTACCCTAAGCCTCTTTCCTCTCGGAGGATCTGTTATCAAGTAGTCGCATGAACGAATAGGTGTCTTTCTAAAATCTGCTGTAAAGAAAACTACTTTAACTCCAGCTTCTGCTGCGTTAACTAAAGCTCCTCTTACACACTCTACATTAATATCACTACCTATACACTCTACTCCCTTTGTTAAGAAGTGTGCTTCAATCGGTATAGTACCGGAGCCTGAAAAGGGATCATATATATTTGAATTAGCCTCTACTCCAGCTAATAAGACAGCAGAGCTAGCTAGAGCAGGATTTAGTGAGGCTAGGTGCTTCCACACATAGTAGCTTCTACGGAAAATATTTCTTTTGAAGTCGAGCGACACGCATACCCTTTTCCCGTAGAGCTCTACTCTGAGTCTAGCTGAAGCTCTAGAATTGCACTTTATTTTCCATACTCTCTTGACTTCACGCGCGGCAATCACCTCCAAGTATTTCTCTGAGAAACCGCGGTCAGTTACTAGACCCTTGAGACTGACTTCAAGGAATTCGAAGCCGCTGTTTTCTCTGAGAATCTCTCTAATAGCTTTCCTAATGGTCCTAGGAGACAGGACCTCTAGACTCCTAATGCCGAGAACACTTGAGGCGCAGAGAATAGTTCTCAGCGAGCCTACTTTCTCAAGAGGAAAGTTCTCTACAAGAATTTTTCCTTCTCCTATTTTCTCTGTAGCAGTGAGTGGATGTATTCTCTTAACCTCAATTACTGTTGCTTCTTCGATTCCCGGGAGCGTGGATAAGAGTAATGGCCTCATGCTGCGGTGATATACTTTAAGCCTGACCCTGTTAAAGGTACCAGTACTTCTTCTCCCTTGTCTATTAATCCTTCTTCAACGGCTTTTCGTACTCCAGCAAGCGCGGCTACTGAGGTGGGTTCGACGATGAATCCCTTTTTGAAGGCAAATGCTGAGAGCACGTGTATATCATAGTCATCCACTACAATACAGTCGCCCCTAGTCTCTCTAATAGCTCTAATTATCTCCTCTAGTCTAGGAGGATTTTCTACTCGTAGACCATCTGCTAGAGCAGAAGAGCCGCAGGATTCTTCTCCGTGAATAGCCTTATATACAGGCGCGCAGCCAGCTCCCTGTACTGCTATCAGTTTAGGGACTTTGTCTACTAGCTTTAGTTCATATAGTTCTCTGAAGCCCTTATATAGTCCTAGAAGCAGAGTTCCGCTGGCTACGGGAACTACAGCTATACTCGGAGCTCTCCACCCTAACTGCTCAGCTACCTCGAATGCCATGGTCTTAGTACCTTCTATGAAGTAGGGATTCCATAAGTGTCCTACATAGGCGTACTCTGATGACTCAGAGTCTTTGATAGCTCTCTTGTGGGCTTCAGTACGTGAGCTACACTCTACTAAGGTGGCTCCCGAAGAAAGTATTAATGCCTTTTTCCCGGGAGGAGCGTCTCTAGGAACATATATTTTAGCCTTTATTCCGGCGGCTGAAGAGTAGTAGGCTACTGATATACCAGCGTTCCCCGAGGAATCTTCTATTACACCTCTTATCTTGAGTTCAGATACCTTAGATATAGTCACAGCTGTTCCTCTGTCTTTAAAAGATCCCGTGGGATTAAGGTATTCTAACTTGAGGTAAAGGCGTAAAGCAAAGAAGTCTCTCTCAAGGAGTGGTGTAAATCCTTCCCCTAAGCTAACTACTTTTCTAGCGGGTATTAATTCTCTGTACCTCCACATACTCCACTCACGTCTCCTAATTTCGCTCACATCAATCTCTACACTGTTTAAATTTAGCTCAATTCTGAGAGGGGAGCCGCACGAGTGTCTATAAACCCAGGTATTTGGGACTAGTGTTGAGCCGCACTTAAGACATACTAAGCGGTATCTCACAGAATATTTTTGATACTAATCCTTAAATACTAACTCTTGAATTCAGCTCATATGAGTAAAGCTAGGTTTTTAGCGTCACTTGGATACTTTCTTTTAGCAGTACCCTACTTCATAACTGTTTTCACAGGCTACATAATTGCTGGCATAGCATGGATAATTCTCGGTGGAAGTACCTCTAAAAAATCTTTCATCACTCTAGGCGTATTTTTCACCTTAATGGCATCTGTCCTCATAGCAGCGACTGTGCTGGTGAGAGTTGTAGTAGATTTTGGTTCCCTACAAATGGTCTACGAAGATACTGCTATTACTATCACTTACATAATAGTAGTAGGAACTTTAGTTAAACTTGCTCTAGAAGCACTAGTGTTCCGAGCTGCTGGAAGAGAGTGGTCATCACGTATCCTCAGAGTAGCGAGCACAGTCTCACTAATATCCCTAATACTTACAGCTACAGGATTTGTACTGATCAATAGACTGCAAGTACTTTCTATTAGAGAACATGTAGGAGTTCTTATTTCTTCAGGAGTTTTACTTGCTTTAGTAAATAATGTTATTGCAGCAATCGGTCTTCTTTCAGCTAAAGTAAAGTCAGAAACACCTATAAATACTCCGGAGGAGCAGACATCTTGTGTACTGGAGAACTCCTCCTAGAATAAAGGTGTTGGAGGCTCTCGGGTGTATAGCTGACCAGAGAATAAAATTCGTTGGAGAAAAAGAAGCTGTAGTAGTGAGTTCTACTGGTGAGAGAACATATAAGGTCACATGGGATGGCGGAAAAGCAATAATGTCTACAGATAACGGTTCCCTGTATAGAGGGTACTTAGGCTACCCAAGTATAGCTTTCTTAATGCTCAAGGGAATTCTCCCCTTCGATAAAGAGATAGCTGATGCACTAAAGGGTATTTCGTGGAAGAAACTAAATGAGACCTACAAGAAGTACAGGATAGTAGAGGAAAAGGTTAAGGCTATAGCTAAGGAGCGCGGAGTGGATCCAGCTAAGATAGATTCGTTTGTCGCTAAAGTCATGCAAGAAATAAGGGCTAAAAGATTCGTAAAGCTAGAGGTCTAGCAAATTCTAGGAACTATCTCTCCACGAGGCTCCTCGACTATTCTAGTGCCACCTATCTTTGTCCTCATATACACTCTAGGTACTCTTCCTTCAATGACCTCGCCTATTACTGTTGCTTCTCTGTATCCCTTTTCCCGGAGAGCCTCGACTATTTCTGCGGCGACCTCGCGGTCTACTCCCAGCACTACTCTTCCCTCACAGGCGAGAGTAAGCGGGTCTACTCCAAGCATTTCACAGTAAGCTATGACCTCTTCCCTTATAGGCAACTTTTCTTCGTGCACAAGTATGCTGACGCCCGATTTCTTAGCGAGGTCGTTGAGAGCCATAGCTAATCCTCCTCTAGTAGGGTCTTTAGCAGCGTGTACTCCCCCTACTTCGAGAGCTATTCTCATAGCCTTAGTGACTGGAGCACAGTCAGATACTAGACTAGTCTCAACCTCTATTCCAGCCTGACAAGCCATTATGACTGCTCCGTGGTCGCCTACAGTACCGTTGATTATTATTACGTCGCCCGGCTTAAGCCCACTATTCCTAACAATTCTGTTTTTCTCGACTAAGCCTAGCCCCATTGTAGTGATAACGATTTTATCTAAAGCGCCTTTAGGCATAACTTTAACATCTCCCCCCACTAAAGCTACCTTTTCCTCTTCTAAGACCCTGGCCATAGAGTTCATTATCTTACTTAAGTCCTCTAGAGGAAACCCCTCTTCAACAACTACTGTATCTAACATAGCTAGGGGCTCAGCTCCCATGACAGCTAAGTCATTTATAGTTCCCGTAGCCGCCAGTTTTCCTATATCCCCTCCTGGAAAGAAAATAGGGTTAACTGTGTAGCTATCAGCTGTCACAGCCAAGTAATACTCTCCAAGCGGTATGAGAGCAGAGTCTTCTAGTTCTCTTAAACCAGTTCCCCCCGGCGTATTTTTTATAGCGAAGAGCTTAACTAATTCTTTAACTAAAAGAGCTGTCTCTAAACCACCAGCTCCGTGAGCTAACGTTACTGTCTTCTCCATAATCTGCGCTTTTATTTAGAGTATTGGTCCATAAGCTTTACTCTCACTAGACTTATCGTCTATATTATTAGTTCATAACATAAATTAATAC
>QMSB01000019.1 GCA_003650815.1 Thermoprotei archaeon
CTTTATATTTTCCTGTGTAGGTCATGTATTCTCTGTGCTGGGCAACTTTTCTCTTAGTCTCCCAAATTTCAGCGATTTTAGGTACTCTTTCAGGGTCTCCGGGCAGCAACACGTATGGCGCTATGTCGCCCGGCTTACATCTTATGTGATAGTAAGACCCGTCTGGTAAAATAGGCTCTTTAGCGAATTTGAGTTTCATATGTTAGCTGTATATTAAAGTATAATTAGTCTTTCGTTTGGCTTCAAGACAAGGTTAATAGCAAATAAAAACTAGTAACTATATTTAAAGAGTTTCTTTATAAAGTACTACTTTGGGGTTTTTGAAGCCAAATGGTCTTAGCATGTATTTGTCTGTCCATATGTTTTTGGATATGAAGGCGTCTGCGTCTGTCCATTTGGGGTCTCCTTCTTTATTGTGGAGTGGCCCTAGAGTGTTCCTTAGAGTGCCTACAAGTACGACTCGTATCTTGTTGTACCCGTTTTTAATGTAGTCGCTTATGTCTAGTTTATAGGGTCTGAGGAATATTTCACCAGCTTTCGTACCGTTTACATAGACTACAGCTAGTGCTGCGTTAAGCTCGTCTAGCTCGAAGTAAATCTTTTTCTTTTCGGGAAGCTCTAGCAGGAATTCTGTCTCTAAGTCTATAGTACCGGAGTAGAACAGATATCCTTCGGTACAGAGGTTCTCAGTAGAGCTTACATAGTTTTTCTCAGCTGTAATCACGAATCTGTTATCTCTCTTTTCTACAGCGAAGTCTCCAATAATGTATATGTTTTCTAGCTCGTGCTCAAGAGTTACTTCGCTCTCGAGCTCTATTGTATTGAGTCCCTTGCCCACTAGCTTAGTTATATCTGTCAGCCCGAAGTTCCAGTCAAGCCAGTGACCATCCTTGCCTAACTCTACTTCTACTCCATTGACTCTAGCTTTAAACATCTTGGGATTTTCTACCGCTAGCATGATTTTACCGTTTACTGTTTCTAGCTCTGACTCAAATTCAAAGCGCAGTGTATACTTTGTTCCCACGCCTCTAGACAGACATAGTTCATCGTGGACTCTTGGCACAGGCATAAGTGGACTCCAGGATTTCTCAACTCTATATCTGCAGTAATCTAATACAAGTACGTTGGGTTCTTTCCTAGTAACTTTCCACTTGCCGTTAAGATAGATAGTTTTCTCAGGGATCTCTGCTTTCTCTGCTAAAGTAGCTGGAGAGCCCTTTTCTAAGACAAAGAGCTTTGAGTTAACTGGATAGAGTTTTATTCTAATCCAAGTTTGTCCATTTTCCACTATGGCTGGTTTCAGAGAGTTTTCTCCTGTAATTGGATCCCATTCCTCAACTTTCCACGAGCCCTTGACTCCTACTTTAAGCTCAAAGGTAGTTTCTCTACTAGTGTTTACTATAAATAGGACCATAGAGTTCTCTGAGCTCCTGAGGTGGTATAGTACTTCGCCTTTATCGTCTCCCTCAATAACTACTGGCTTGTCTACTTTCTCTAGCGCGCTTGCTAGTTCCTCGAAGCTTTCTACTACAACAGCTTTACTCCACAGATCAGCTAGTTCCTCAGAAGGATTGCCAGAAACGAGTGTTGGGAGAGGCTTAAAAGCTATTAGAAGACCACCTGCGTCTACGAAGTCTCTCAAGAGTTCTACTGTTTTTTGTGAGAGGTTTACTGAAGGAGGTATTATTACTGCATGGTACTCTGCCTCACCTACCTTTATTTTCGCATTCTCTACCTTACCATGCTTCTCCATTATTAGCTCGTCGCCTAAATCGAAGTCTACGTGAAGTCTCAGCAAATACTTCATTACTCTCTTGAAGTCCTCGTCTAGCTTGACTACCTTAGTCGAGTTCAGCGGAGAGTATTCTATCCAAGCGCTTGTAATCGGGTGAATCACCAAGACATTTACTACTCGCTTCCCTTGAGTGAGCGCGTAGCTGACTCTAGCGAAGTAGAGTTCTATCAGAGTATTGTACTTCCACCAGGGCTGGCTCCAGTGGAACATTAATCCGTAGTCACGCTTTCTTCTGCCCCGAAGAGAATACGGTACCAGATGGTGGTTTAGCAGATTTACTCCTTGAACTAGCAGGAAGTCTGCCAGCCACTTTCTATCCTCGAAGCTCGGATAGTATCCGGTACAACCGTATACTTCGCAGAGTACTCTTTTTCTGTTTAACTGATTGGCTACACTAGCTACTTGCCGCACAGTCAGAAAAATATGCCATATCTCCATGCCTAAGTGGTCTATGCCAGGTACGTGCTGGTACTCATAGTGGGGCATAGTTGCGCCTGAGCAAATGAGCTGTGAGAGAAGTGAGTCTTCAGCTAAATAGTGTCCTGTGAATTTAAGTCCGTGTCTATCACACCACTCATAGATCTGCTTAGAGAAGGCTTCTAGAAACATCGTGGTCACTGTTCTCCAGAAGTCGTACCTAGTCTTAGTGTAGTCGCCTATATTGAGGAATAGTTCCGGTAGTTTTTCTAGGATATCGTAGCCATTAAGCTCCCTGAATTTCTCGGGAAGAGTGTCTGTCCAGGGGACAGAGTATACGGGGAACCTGGGACCCCTAGGCGGTATTCTAGCGGGTTTTCGAGGCCTGCTAGCCGAGATATTTGGTTCGTCTGTGAATACTCCTGGTATAGTTTTGCCGAATTCTTCTCTGTACTTCGCGTAGGGTCTGTAAGCCGCGTTAATGAACTCACGTACGGTTTCTTCGTCTAGAAGATCAACATAGCTGAAGCCTGAGAACCACGTTTCTCCCACTGGAGCTACGTATCTGACGAAATTAAGGTAAAGGTATTCTTCACTAGCTTCTCCCGGAGAAGCTTTCTCGTACTCGAGAGGCATTTCTTTTTCGTCAACTTTGCACTTGAAGACAGCTACTATGTCTTCACCTTCGTAAGCTCTGTTGTCTATCACTAGTACTAGTGCTTTAGCTCGATATTTAGCGTTTTTAGCGGGAACTATTCCGCCAGCGAATCCGCTGGGCCACCATAATTCATCATATATCCACACGTACATACCTCGCTTTTTAGCTTCATCTACGGCTGCCTCGAAGGCTTCAAACCATTTTTCGCTGAGAAATGGTGTAACTAGTCCTTCTCTCGCATGGAAAAATACTCCACCATATCCTCCCTTGTCTAATAACCTTATCTGTCTCCTTATTTCGTCTGGGTACAGTATGTCGTTTATTGACCAGAATGGGACACCGCGGTATTCTTTTGGAGGATTTTTAAACACATCTTTATCTAGCAAACAGACCCCTTCATTTACTATAAGGAAAAATATAAGAGAGTTTCTTAAAGGAGTATATTTTCAGCTATTGAAAAGACTATTTATCTTACCACTTCCATTCACAGCGTAAGGTGTATACGTGTCACTATCTTTAGTAGAAAACTTATTTAAAGAACACGGCTATAGTACGGAAGTCAGCGGTGAAATCAAGGGATTAAGTGGAGTATTTCATAAATTTGATTTAATTGCTCGTAGAGGCGACTCTACCTTATGTATTTCTTTTCTTAAAGAGAACTTTCATGTAGAATTTGTCGTAAACTTCGTTAGATCTATAGACCTTAAAAGCGTTACCGTAATTTTCTTAGTTAGAGAAGAAGATGTCAAAGGAAAAGTATGCTCCACAAAAAATTTTAGAATACTGGTCTATAGGAGTGTGGATGATTTAGTGACACGGCTAAAAGAATTAATTAATTGCTTATGACTTGATATACCTGGAATACTATGTCTGAATACGAAATACTGTTAATAGATAAAATAAAGTCGAGGAGAATATGTAAGCTTTTCACTGTAATAGAGGCTTTTCAGTCGTATGATGGTGAATGGGAAATAATTCTAATGCCCAAAGAAGTTGCTGAAGGAGATGTTAAAGAAGCTTTTTTAGATAAAGCATCGCCTATTCCTACGACTCATGGTGCAATACTTTTTCCAGACCTAATAGTTGATGAAAAAGCACTATCTAGACTCGCAGAGCTTCCTCCAGGAGAAGTGAAGATTATTGAAATGGGGTCTCGCCCTATATGGTTGATTATTCGAGAAAAGAAGCTAAGAGAAATACTAGTAGCTTATCCCGAAGTCCTTAAGGAAGTATCTTTTGAAATATTTCTTCCGCTTAAAACTTCTCTCCCCGAGAACGTAGACCCTCGCGACTATATACCGTACGTTGATAGAGTAGAGAAATTTAAAACAGAAGTGCAGCTTCTAGACCCAAAAGTAGTGAAGAATATACTAAATAAAGCAAACTACGTTGGAGAATACCTTGAAGCGCTTGAAAATGCTTTCAGAGAGAATTCTATTGAAGAAAAGCTGAGTGTTCTCGCACTCAGAGGAATTTGTCCAGCCAATATTTCGCTTAAGGAATTAGAAAAGAAAATTAAAGAATATGTTGAAGCGGCGAAATGTTTCAGAGAAGGTACTATGATGTTTACCCGCATATATATTCAGGAGCAGTGGGAGTAGTCTAGCTGACGCCAACAGAGTCTAAGCGCCGGGTCTTAGCCAAATATAATGCAACTGCTCCTAAAGTTTTCGCATCAACTATTTTGTCTTCCCTCATCATTAGTATCAATTCTTTCAGATCGACTTCAATAGTAGTTATTTCTTCGTCTACCTCAGGTCTCGGCTTATTTTTCGACTTCACTTTAGCGACATAAACATGTACTACTTCAGTAGAGCTCCCGGGAGAGGGATAAAAGGAGTCTAAATAGTCAAGAGTTTCTGCTATGTAGCCTGTTTCCTCTAGTAGCTCTCTCTTAGCACCTTCTACAGGATCCTCTCCTCTCTCAAGAGTACCTGCAGGTATTTCATAAAGCTCTCTTTCTATAGTATACCTATACTGCTTAACTAAAACCACTTTACCGTCGTCCTTAAAGGGTAGTATAGCTACGACCGGCGGATGTTCCACTATTTCTGCTACAAAGAGTCCTCTCAGCCCCCGAAGAAGTCTCCTTACAACTGAAATCTTTGCCCCTCTATAAACATAGTACTCACCTACCTTAATCACGACAGTATAAAGAGCTAGTTCTAAATATTATTTAGCTACTTCGCGTCTCAAGAACACTTTATCTCCTCTTTTAACTGAAAGTCTCTCTGAAGCATTTCCTTTAAATACTCCCAGTTCAGCCAGCCCGAAACTGTTCTCATATAACGTTAGCTCTCCAGGACTTACGTCAGCAAAGGTTCTTGTAACTACTGCTTTTTCCAGCTTTTTATCCGTAGAGACTGCTATAAGATCGCCATAGTTTATCTCCAGAAGTTTAGTTAGTTCTCTGAATCTTGTAGAAAGTGCTACATTACCGAATTTATCAATATAAAGTACTTTAAGAAAAACTGTGTTATCTACTTTTTCTACTCCAAATTTTACGCTCGGCTTAATTAATGATTCAGGGGCAATAGAGGAGCCGAAGTCTTCTAGCGGTACGCCCTTTGTTATCCAGGCAGCTACAGGAGAGAATATGTCTCTGCCATGGAAGGTGTAGGATACTGGCCTAAGGAAGTATTCTTCGTTCTCCAGCACTACTACTTTCTCTACGCTGTCTTCATGTGCAGCAAGATACATTAGTCCGTTGTCCGGTCCTACGAAGTAATAGTTTTTTGTAGCTAAAGCTATTCCTCTCCTCTCGCTACCGACACTCGGATCAACTACACATACGAAGACAGTGCCTGCAGGAAAATATTTGAATGAGCCCCATAGAGCTAGAGCTCCCTTTTCTATATCAAAGCAAGGTATGTTGTGAGTTATATCAATTATAGTGGCCTTCGGATTTATTCTTAATATAACTGCTTTCATTACAGCTACATAGACGTCTTCTAGACCAAAATCAGTCAAAAGAGCCACTACACCACAAGGAGAGCGCATGATTTCACCTTCTTCACTACTTCAGTTTCTTTACTACTAGAACAAAAGCTAATATATCCACTGGTATTGTCAGCAGCCCTAGACCAGTCACTATTAAGAAGTTGTGGAGTGCGTGCAGAGCTATAGCAGCTAGAAAACCGATTACTGTGAAGAAATGTCTTCTAGTAAAGAGGCTGACTGCATAATAGTATCCAAAAAGAGCTGATGCTGTGGCATGTGATAAAGTTGAAGAAAAAGCCCTTAGAGTTCCTATCGTTAGAAAGTGTCCTTTCATGGAGTAGAGAATAGACTCTAAAGTAGCGAAGCCGAGGCCAGACGATGCGCCGTAGACTATTCCATCGTCTATTTCATTAAACACTCTCCGCCACCTACTAGCCAAAAATACTCCGAAAAACTTTGCGAGCTCTTCTATCACGGGAACTACCGTGACTACGTCAAGAAATGATAAAAGCATGACTTCAAGTATTAAAGCCAGTATCGACGATACTATAAAGCCGTGAGAAAAAACAGCAAAAACCATTATTAGGGGTTCTCTCTCAATTCTATCTTTCAGCCACACGTAAATCAAGTAAGCTAAACCAGGAAGTACAGTCACTGAAAAGAACAGTGGGGAAACTATTAGCGATAAAATAAAAGCTATCAGCGTAAGCAGAGTTACTATTATGCAGGATATTTTGAAGAGACTCACATGAGCACTAACACTAGAAGTCTTAAATTTTTTCTTATTTCCCGCTGAAACACTGAAACAATCATTAAGCATTAACAGAGCTCTGCTCGGGAAAGCTATATAAGGCGCCTCAGAAAAGCTCTTTAGCTATATGGCAGTGCTGGTGGTAATATGGAACAACGCTAGTAAAACATGGGGGAATGAGGTTTGTAAAGTCTCTAGGGCAGTCGTTCCTCGGGCTACTAGCTGATGCAGGAGGTCTCCTAGCTGGATTTATGTTAGCTTACTTTGTATCATTTTTCCTACAAATACGTTGGGCTCTAGCAGCATATCCCGGAGTCTTGAGCCTGAGGGGGGTAGTAAATGGGATTTTTTGTGGACGGCTGAGCACCGGTCTTCACTTAGGTACTATTAGGGCTTCTTTCAGGGACAATACAGAGGACTTTTATACGCTACTTGCTTCCGTCTTCACACTTAACGTCGTATGCTCTCTTTTAGTGTCCCTTTCCTTTACTTTCTTTGGGCTTTCTCTATGGGGCCTTAGCTTAAATGAAGTAATATGTATGTGGGCGGTTCTAGTGTCGTCTATGACAGTATCCTTTGCTTTAATAAATCCTATTACAGTGGCGTTTGCGTCTATTTCCTATAAAGGGGGCTATGACCCAGACTACTTAGTGTATCCCGTGATGTCTACTTTAGGCGATATTGTAGCTACTCTGTGCTATACTCTAGTCGTAAGCTTAGCAAAATCGGGGGCTTTTCCTGTGCTCTTAGCAGTAGCTGTACTAGCGGTTATAGCAGCTGCTGTACTGTCTATGAAATTTCTAGAGAGCGATGAGTACTTCGGTCTGCTTAAAGAAGGTGTAATTACTCTCGCCTTGGTTACAATTATAGTTGGTCTTACAGGAACTATTCTCGGCGAGATAACTAAGACGATAGGACAGTACCCAGCACTATACATGGTATATCCAGCTGTGCTAGACACTATAGGAGATGTAGGCTCAATAGTTGGGTCAACTCTAACTACTAAGCTTGCGCTAGGAGAAGTATCATCTGATCTGAAGGCCTTTATAGGTCATATTCCAGAAATCCTAGGAACATGGCTTGCGAGCATAATAATGTTCTTAGCATACTCTATAGTAGCTTCTCTATCTTTCAGTAGCACTTACTCTCTCTACTTTTCTCTCTTAATGCTCAAGGCAAACATCATAGCTATTAGCCTAATAGTACCTCTCTCATTATCAACAGCTATTATCTCGTATAGATATGGACTAGATCCAGACAACTTCGTGAACCCCATAGTGAGCTCTATTGCTGACACTTTATCAAGCTTAGCTCTTCTAGTATCGCTTATGCGATAAACTTTAAAGTAATTTCTCAAAATATATTACCTGGATATATGTTCAATGAAGACTCCAGTAATGAACTTGAATACAAGCCCCGTCCTGTTAAAGATATCTTAAAAGAAATGAAAAATCTATCGGAACTCATGATAGATTTAGCCTACTATTCAGCACTCTATGGTGACGTTACATTAGCCGAAGAGGTGTTTAAGCTCGAAAAAAGAATAGATGTTTTTCAAATGCTACTAAGCATGCAGGTGGCGCTAGCTACACGAAGTAAATCGGCTGCTGAGAAAATGGTAAGTATATACGCTATTGCGGCTGCCACAAATAGGATTTCAGATGCAGCAGCAGATATCGCTAGAATGACCGTGAAGAAGATTAAAATACCTAGGGACTTTGCTCTCTCAGTTTACGGTGAAGAAGACTTTGTAACAGCGCTTAAAGTGCCTAAAGAACTAGCAGACTATACCTTAAAGGCGCTATTTGAGAAAAGCGGAGTAGTAATAGATGTACTGACGGTGCGGAGAGGAGCTAAGATCTTCTTGGAGCCTTCTATAAGTTTCAGGTTGAAGGCTGGAGATACTATCGTAGTCCGCGGAACTTTCAGCAGTGTTGTTAAGTTTTCTAAATTATTTGGAATAGATATAGCTGAGAGAGAAAAAATATCCATTGAAAAATATACACCTATAATAAACTCTCTCATCTCCTTCAAGAGAATATCTAGAGTGTGCGTAGACTTAGCTTATGTAGCAGTTTTAACGAGAAGCGAAGATATAGCTAAAAAAGTCCAGGAATTAGAAGAATACACCGATATGTTACTTGATAGAGTGAGCGAGGAAATTCTGAAAGAGCACGAGCTTTCTCTCAAAGAAAGACTCGGAGGCCTGTGGATAGCCATAGCTAGCGAAGATATAGCAGATGCGGCGGCAGAAATGGTAGAACCACTACTGAAGGGTCTAGAACCACATCCTCTTATAACGGATATTATCGGGGAAGCTGACGAGCGTATTAGCGTAATAGAGGCAGACGAAGAAGACCATGGAAAAACTCTAAAAGAGTTAGGCTACAGTGAGAGAGGATTAAGTATACTGGCTGTAAAGAGAGAGAGCGAGTGGTATGTGCTTCCTGAAGAAAACTTTGAAGTAAGGAACGGAGACATACTAATTGTCAAGTATTCAGCTGAGCTAGAGCCACTAGTAGAGCAGCTCGAACACGAGGAAGACAGAGAAGAGATCATCGAGGAAATACAGGAAGAGGAGTGGGAAGAAGAATAGACTTAAACAAAACTAGGCTTCAACAAATATTCCAGGCTTTAGAGGTGCAGCTACCTTAGCTTTCGGATGAGCACTTTCCTCTGCTTTGACTATCTCTACTTCACATCCATATTCTTTTTCAAGGAAGTCCTTAGCCTCACTGAGAGCTAAAAGCTCTTTCTCTCTGGAATCTATGAGAGTAGGCACAGGCTTTGTCTTGATAAGTGATGTAGCGTACTTAGCTGCCTCTTTACCATGTTTCCTGACTTCAGGTATCTGCATTACTCGCTTAATTAAGTCTTTGGTATCCTTTATTGCTTCTCTTAAAATAATATATTTCCATTCAGGCGCTACGAAAAGTATTATTTTTGAAGGTTTCTCTATCTTAGTTACTCTAAGTATTTCGGAAATATCTTCGTGAAGCGACATAATGTAATCCTCTATTTCTTCGCTTAGACTGTCGACCTTAGATTTGTCAGGTTTAGGCCAAGGCGCCGTAGAAATAAATGGTTTCCTGCCCCACTTCTCCCAAATTTCTTCAGCTAAATGAGGTATGAAGGGAGTCACTAGCTTCACTATAGTCTCTAGTGCTTCGCGGTAGGCTGGACCGGGTTTTCCGCGCCTCCTAAGGTACCATTTAATGTCATTTAGTGAGTTAAAGAAAGCTTGCTGGAGAGCAGTTCTTGTTTTAAGTTCCTCTATGGCTTTAGTTGTTTCCTCAATGTAATGCTGCATTCGGCTAACAAGCCATCTGTCTATCTCCATCCATTCATCATCAATATCCTGCTTGGAGAGCTTTATAGCCATGTCGTAGAACGCAGCAAGTCTATCCCTTATTGCCTCGACCTCTTCTATTCTCCAATCGGGGTCTTCTAGTCCTTCTCCACAGTATGCGAGAGCAAAGCGCGAAACATCAGCCCCGTACTTTTCTAGGATCTGCTCCATTGTTATGAAATTGCCGTAGCGCTTACTCATCTTACGGCCCTCGACCATTATCATGCCGTTAGCTCCTATAGCTCTCGGCCAATGTTCTGGCCGGAAGATAGCAATATGCTGAAAAATGAAGAACGTCAGATGGTTGTATATGAGCTCTTTCGCACTATTCCTTAAGTCTACGGGATACCAGTACTCAAACTCCCGGCGCATCTCTTCAAGAAGCTTGGGATCTAAACCCGATTTGGCTGCGACATCTTTTAAGTCTCCTTTTCCGAGGAAAATATAGTCAAAGACCTCGTCTGTTAGTTTTTCGGCTGGTATCTTGTACTGGTTGATGTGTTTAGCTATAGTATAATAAGCCATGTAAATGACGCTGTCTGAGAGAGTTTCTACGATCCACTCAGGATCCCAGGGTAGCGGAGTCCCGAGGCCAGTTTTTCTAGCGCAAGGTTTATCATTAAGCCAGTCTATAGTAGCTTCAAAAGCCTGTCTAGCTTCCTCAGGAAATATCTTCATTTTAGCTAAATGCTCTTTAACAGTCTTCTTCCACTCAGGATCTCCGTATTTGAGGAACCACTGGTTCTCTAGGATTTTTACATGACACCTAGTCGTACATCTACAAATAACGATGTCTGCAGGATCCCACATGGTATCCGCATAGCCTTTTGACCTGAGGTCCTCGGCTATTTTCTCCTTCGCCTCAGATACTTTCATTCCAGAGTACTTTCCGCAGTTCTCCTTCATTACGCCTAAGTGAAACTCCTTTTTGTAAACCTCTTTGGTAGCTTCGTCAGCTTTCTTAAAGTCATTCTGGCTCTCGACTCTAAGTCTCTCTACAACCTCTACTGCCGGGTGATCTCCGTACCCCTCTACCTTAATAATCGATATTGGTTCTATACCACTTAGTATAGACGGGTCTATTCCATACTTCCTTAACTCTCCTGGACGCTTTTCTAGGTCTCTTAAAGCTAAATAGTCGTAGGGCGCGTGGCTAGGAACACTCATCACTACTCCTGTCCCTGTCTTAGGATCTACAAAGGATGCTGGAAGAATATAGACTTCGTCGCCCCTCATAGGGTTTACACACTTCTTTCCTACAAGTTCGCTTCCCTTGAATTCCCTAAGAACTTCTACTTTCCTGAGCTGGTCTTTAAGCTTTATTACAGTGTCTTTACTTATATACCATATCTCTCCGTCTACCTCCGCTTCAACGTAAGTAGCCTCAGGATTTACCCAAATATTAGTTACACCGAAGATTGTTTCAGGCCTAAAGGTTGCGACTACAATATACCCATTTTCATACTTAAACTTAATTAAAACTACTTCAACCGGCGAAACGCCCTCGCCTTCAAGCCGGTCGTGGTCGCCCGTAGGGCTCTGACAGTGAGGACACCATATAACTGGGTGAGTCCCCTGGTAGACATATCCCTTTTTCCTTAAAGTATTGTACTGCCACTCAATGAATCTGCTATACGGAGGACAGAGTGTAGTCGTAACGAACTCTCTGCGCCAGTCTATTGAGAAACCTATTCTCCTCATATCTTTTCTAGCTTTCCTTACATAGAACTCGACTATGTACTTAGGTTCTGTAAACTTCTTTATTTCTTCCGAGGGAACCCCGCTTTCTCTAAGAATCTTTATCTGAATAGGATCGCCTTTCTTAACTCGCTCAGCTACACCTTGAATAGGCTCTCCAGTAGCATGCCATCCCTGAGGGAACAGAACATTGTATCCCCGCATTCGCTTAAACCGTGCATAGACATCTACCTTCATACAGGTATAGGCGTGCCCTAAGTGAAGAGGACCATTCATATAAGGGTACGGGAACGTTACAAAGCACTTGGGGCGAGAATAGTCAGGGTCTGCTTCAAAAATTCGTGCTTCCTCCCAGCGCTTCTGCCACTTAAGCTCTATTTCCTTGAAGTCAACAATACGACTCACCCTCTAAGGGGTACTGTCAGTAGTATTTAAGGTTAACTAATGCCTGCTAAAGCTCATTGCGGTAATGAAATAAGTGTTATATTTTTAATTGACAGCAGGATATAGTGAGTAAAGGTAGATGCTATCTTGTAGGGAACTCGCACATTGACGCGGCGTGGCTATGGCGGATAGACGAGACAATACATGTGGTATGTAAAGGAACATTTTCTAAAGTTTTAGAACTCATGGACAAGTACCCGGAGTTCAAGTTCAGTCAGAGTAGTGCACAGTACTACGAGTGGATGGAGAAGTACTACCCAGAGATATTTGAGAAAATAAGGGAGAGAGTAAAGAGCGGACAGTGGGAAATTGTCGGAGGAATGTGGGTAGAATCGGACCTAAACATACCTTCAGGAGAATCCCTTGTAAGACAGTTCCTTTACGGCAAGAAGTATTTCCTAGAGAAATTCGGAATAGATGTCGAGGTAGCATGGCTCGTAGACAGCTTCGGCTTCTGCTGGACTCTCCCACAAATAATGGCTAAAAGCGGTATAAAATACTTCATCACACAGAAACTCCGCTGGAACGACATGGTGAAGTTTCCATACAACGTATTCTGGTGGATTGCTCCCGATGGCTCAAGAGTGCTAGCGCACCAGACTGTAGGAAGCTACGTCTCTCTGACAAGAGGCGAAAACATCAAGAAAGAAATGGAGACTCTTGAGAAAAGACACGGTATCAAAGAGCTAGCAGTACTCTATGGTTTTGGGGATCATGGTGGAGGACCTACCGAAGAAATGATAGAGAAGATAAAGGAGTTAATGAAAAGAGAAGACTACCCTGAGCTCAAGTTTTCCTTCATAATAGACTACTTCAAGAGACTGGAAGAACTCTCGAAAGAAGTCAGGTACCCGGAGCTCTATGACGAGCTCTACTTGCAATTCCACAGAGGAACATATACCACTATAGCTAAAGTAAAATGGAACAATAGAAAAGGCGAAGTAGCTCTAGAAAACTCGGAAAAACTGGCTTCCATAGCCAGGCTATTTGGAGCAAAATACCCTCAGGAAGAGTTGAAAGAGGCGTGGAAAAAAGTACTACTGAATCAATTTCACGACATTATATGTGGCTCATCGATACCCGAAGTCTACGAAGACTCAGAGAAAGACTTTCAGGAGGTATTTAGTACAACCAGCAAGATTATCCAAAACTCGCTGAAGACAATAGCAGACCGAGTAAAAATAGATTCTAAGTCAATAATAGTATTCAATACTCTCTCTTGGAAAAGAACAGACCTAGTAGAAATAGAGATTCCCGAAGAAAACACTGTAGTAGAAGACTACGCCGGAAACGAAGTACCTTCACAGAAAACAGCTGACGGAAAACTACTGTTCATAGCCAAAGACGTCCCATCTCTAGGCTATAAGACCTACCGCTTGAAGACAGTAAATAAAGTACTTGAGTACAAGGCTGATCTCAAAGTACTAGAAAAAGAAGATAAAGTAGTTCTTGAAAACAAGTACTTAAGCGTGATCATAGATAAGAAGACTGGAGTAATTAAGAGTATTTTTGACAAGAGGCATGGAATAGAAGTAATCGACAAAAGAAAAGGAGCTAACATCATACAGATTTTCGAGGATCGCCCCACTGAAGGAAGAACTATACTAAGCGGAGGAGACGCAATAGGCTGCGACGCTTGGGAAATATATATCTACCAGCAGCCCGACGAGCATAAAGGAAGAGCAGTAAAATATATTGAACTAAAAGACCCACTTGAAGTAAAAGTAGTAGAAAAAGGCCCCGTAAGAGCAACAGTCGAAGTAAAATATAAGTATTCTCAAGAAGGAAGACCAGATTCATTCTTCACAATTAAAATAATGCTAGTGACAGAAACACCTAGAGTAGACTTCGAACTGCACGCAGACTGGCATGCAGGACACAGACTAGCCAAAGTCGCCTTTAACTTAGCTCTTGAAAGCGACTTCGCCACATATGAAATACCCTACGGCTTCATAGTACGCAGACACCCCACATCACCCTACGCCAACCTATGGGAGAGGGCTAAATGGGAAGCACCCGGACAGAAATGGCTAGACTACACTGACGAAGAAAAAGACTACGGAGTCAGCTTACTCAACGACTGCAAGTACGGCTTCGATACATCAATGAGCCTAGTAAGAATGACACTACTCCGCAGCCCCAAACATCCACCACGCTACGGAGAAAAATGGGATGTAACTAAAGGAGAATTCATGGACCAAGGAGAACACACCGTCAAATACTCGCTATATCTACACGAAGGAGACTGGAGAAGAGCTAGAACCGTAAACAAAGCATACGAATTCAATTACCCACTAATAGCTATCAAAACAGAAGCCCACAAAGGCGACCTACCTCCAGAAAACTCTTTCATAAAAGTAAGTCCAGAGACAGTCGTCTTGACAGTAGTCAAGAAATCGGAAGACAGCGACGACATAATATTAAGATTCTACGAAACATGCGGACAAGACACAGAGTACACAATAAAGTTATCAAAAGAAATCAAGGCAACAGAAGTCTATGAAACAGACCTACTTGAAAGACCTTTAAATAAACTAGAAGTAAAGGATAACACTATCGAAGGAAAAATAGGAAAGTGTGAAATAAAAACACTACTACTCAAGACTCTTTAATCTTTTAAGTCTTTTTATAATATCCATTTTTACAGCAACCACTCTATTTTCAAAAAACTCTTTCGTCAATTCTCTTGTAGTAGATAACACTATTCTAAAGTCTTTCATCTCCTTAATCCATCGCTTAACTAAATCTCTAAAGTCATCTCTCTTAATCTTTAGCCTAAGAATATCAGGAAAGAGACCAGTCATCAAAACAGCTGAAGGAATTTTGTCAGCTACCCTGCTCAAAACCTCAGCGTAGCTAATGTATTCTTTAAAAGAAGACACCTGCCTTAAAGTAAGAGGATGAATTCCTCTATAAAGCATCATGAGTCTAGTCAGGTCACTTAAAAGAAGAACATTCCCTGGACTATGGAAAAAAGGTATTTTATCAGCTTTCTTCACAACAATAGCTAGCTTAGTAAGCCGAGGAATAAAGTACCTACTGATAAAGGTACTTCTATACCGCAGAGCCTTATAGCCTACAAAGTTCTCTAACACCATAACTCCATCTACTTCCTCGATCTCACAGACAGCCTCCACACACTCTTCAAGAAGCTCATGAACTCTCTCAAGCAGTTTTAAAGCCTCTTTCTCATTATACTTAACTAACTCGCTGAAATTATTCGAAGTCAAATACTCAGCTAGAAGACTATAACCCTCCACCTTAACTAAAGTAAACTTCCTCTTAAACCAGTAAATCTCTCTCCTAACATTTTCAATAGCTTCTTCATAAAGATCCTCCGGGAAAAGCTCATATTCATCAACATCTAGCTCGCTCGCCCAATCTTTTAAATTTCTTCTAGGCGCTAAGAATCCTCTTGCCACGTACTTACTTATAGAAGGAGTTAAAGGTCTTATATCAAGGATATCGCTGTTCTCATACTGAAAACTCAGTGGACGCACCTCTAAGTACAGTGGATATTCTTTTAGCTCCTCGCCATGAAAGTACTCAATTAAATTATCTTTACTAAGCATCCTCCCAATAGATTATGCTAATAACACCTATGTTTTTATTACTTCAAGTCCCCTTTCTTGAGCGACCTTTAAGACTAGCTTTCGATGAGCACTTCTGAGACCCTTCCAATCTATAAGAACAGTGTTTACTTTCTCTAGAGTTCTATCAATAGCCATAGAGATTTCTTTCTCAGTAATTTGGTCGAAGACATATTTTGGTACGACATGTCCTAGGGCGATATCAGTTTCGAGTATGTCTTTAGTGAAGTGTGTGTAATGTGGTCCACCGAAACCAGCAGCTATTTTTTGGTATTTTTTCTTGGAGAAAGCTGCTCTATAAATGGCGTGAGCCACGGCTTCTCCAGCGATACTAATACCCCATTCTTTTTCACTGCTTCCTAGCTCCACGAATATTACTGGAAGTTTTTCGAAGTAGGGTCCGTGGTGAGTTACTTCTAGGCCCACGTACCACTCATCGAGCTTCCTTTCTTTCTGGACTTCGATTAGCCCTAGTAAGGCTTCACGGAGGAGGCTTGCTGGAGCGATGCATACAGCTCTTGGTTTTCCTCCGTAGAGGGCTTCCTTTGTCCAGTTTCCTGGAACATGTGCTAGGAGAGAGGGGATAGCTTTTTCTGACTTATGTCTAGATGCGAAGATAACGGCTTCGGCTTTAATGTGGTTTTCTAGGTAGTCTGAGTAGATTGTTTCGCTGTTTATGACTACTATTTTCACGTCATCTAGCTCGTATACGGGATTGTTCTCAAATACTTCGCTTGTTTTTCTAAAGCCGTAGCAGTTTACTAATTTATCTAAAATATTCATTCCAGCTTTATCTAACTTCGACGCGACTACGACTATGCGTGCTTCTACTGTCACCACAAGCTAAATAGGTGGAGCTACTTTAGCTTTTTCTTCTTTAGGCAAGTTTATCCACCTTATGAATTCTTCGCTCGGGGGATTTTCCTCAAAAAGTTTTCTTCTATTGGCTTCGAGAAACCTGTTTTCTTCGCCTAGGAGCTCGGCGGCAGTGATGATTTTCTTGTGGCGTTTTTCTGCTTGCTTAAATAAGTTTTCTAAGTATTTTCTCCACTCGCAGTCGCGTAGCATGTGGTGGCTGATTACAGTAGTTCGAGAGAGGAGCGCTAGTCTAGACAGATTGTCGAGTGCTTTAGCTAAGTTGTTTTCACTAAGCTTTCTCCCTCTGAGATAAGTGGGTGGGCCGCCTAAAATGAGTAAGTCTGGTATTTCTGAGGCGATGTAGCTGTAGGACTTGTCTGATATAGGTCCCTGGACGTCGGGTGCAAAGACTATCTTCTCTGTGCTGTTGTATTCTATTGAAATGACGAGAACATAGCCTAATTTAGTGTCGTCGGGTCCGTGGGGCAGAGGAGGAGAAAACTTTACGATTGTTTTTCCAAACCCTAGCTGGGTTCCATCAGCTACTTTAAGTTCAGAGACTATGTCTTTAACTAGCTTAGTGAAGACGTGTGCTCTTTTCTTTTGATTGAAGTTAATGTTGTTTACAGGATCTTTTATTAAAAGAGTTTTACCTGAGTAGATTTCTATGTAAGTGTCTTCGCTCGTCCATTCATAGTGGCTTGCAAAGCCGGGAGTGAAGTGGTCGAAATGATAGTGCGACACAGTGATTACGTCCGCTTTTCTAGCGTACTCGATTATTTTTCTTCGGGCATCACGCACTGCTCTAAATTCTTCGACGTGTGGCGGGAGTCCCTCGCGTCTAGGACATAGAGATACACCAGCGTCTAAGAGAATTTTAACATCAGGTGTCTCAATATACGTGCACATAGATCTGACTCCGAGGCTTTCATCAGCTAGAGGAACTACTTTAATGTGTTTTAACACTGATTAAAGAAAGCTGCAGCTGTATCTATTTCTTTCGTCAATAAATAGTCTTTACTACAATATTTGTGTATAAAAACTGCAATGTAGCGTTGGATATGAATTACTTGAGTTTGTATTTTATTTGGTCAGGTGACTTGAGCTCTTCTAGTATGCTTGATATTAGTTTAATTGTATTCTGAACGTCTTTTAGGTTCATTAGACAGCAGGGAGTGTGAATATATCTCACGGGGACGGAGACTGCTGTTGATGGAATGCCCTTTCTCGTTAAATGTATTCTCCCGGCGTCTGTTCCTCCAGCATAAGATATCTGTACTTGATACGGGATCTTCTTTTCCTCTGCTACCCTGACTACGAACTCGAATAGTTTTCTCTGAGCTATCATAGTTGGGTCTATTAGTCTTATAGCTGGTCCTTTCCCTACTCTGGTTATGACGTCGCTTGAGGGAACTTCAGGCGTGTCTGCAGCTACTGTGCCTTCAAGAGCTATTGCTAGGTCAGGGTCGATAGCATAGGCTGCGACACCTGCACCTCTGAGACCTACTTCCTCTTGAACAGTGAAAACAGCGTAGAGTGTTGGAGTTATTTTCTTTATTTGTTTGAGAACTTCAATTAATACAAAGCATCCTACTCTATCGTCAAAAGCTTTTCCAGTAACTATCTCGTCTGAGAGCTTCCGAAAATCTCTGTCGAATACGGCTACGCATCCTTCTTTTACGCCCATTTCATATGCTTCTTCGAGGCTCCTGGCACCGAAGTCTATGTAAAGGTCTTTAATGGGTGTAGCTTTGCCCTTTTCCTCTGCTGGTGTTATGTGAGGAGGCTTGAATCCTATTATACCTCTAACATACCTCTTTTCAGTCGTTATCAAGACTCTTTGTCCTGGTAGAATTCTGGGGTCTATTCCGCCTATATTCATGAATTTAGCGAACCCTTTATCGTCAATGAAGCGGATGAGTAGCCCCACTTCATCCATATGTGCTGCAACCATTACTTTAAAGTCTTTTGTCTCACCATATTTCACTGCTATGAGATTACCTAAGCTGTCTACGTAGAGCTCATCTACGTATTCTTTAACATAGCCAGCTATTAGCTCTCTAACTTTATCTTCGAAGCCTGGCGGACCTACAACATTACTTAATTCTTCAAGTATCTTTAAGTCCACAGCTATGTTCTACCGCTTGTAAAATAAATAACTTAAGCAAAAACGGAGATCGGTTTCGATAAGCAGGGAGATCATATACCAAAATTATTTATATAGGATAATTATCCTATATAAATAGTGAAAGCTAGCGAAAGAACAGCATTAATAGCTGTGCTGACAGGGCTGAGCGTAGCTTTCAGATTCCTGAAGAACAGCATTACGCAGATTCAGTTCGTAAACATCCCAGTAATATTCACTATAGTAGGCGGCTATCTGGGAGGAGCTTCAGTGGGAGCTGCTGTAGGATTCTTTTCGTTTTTCTTATCAGATCTGATGATTGCTGCGGGTCCATGGACTTTTGTAGACTCTTTTTTAGCAGCAGCGATAGGTGTGGCGTGGGGTATTTTGGGGAGAAAGCTTTCAACAAAGATTCAGATATTTCTTGCAGCGTTTTTCTCAGAGTTCATATACGATATACTATCGTCAGTTGTGCTTTACATAGTCTTCGGAATGGATCTAGTGACAGCGCTAGTGATCGGCATAATAGGTCTTTTTCTTCCAGTTTGTGGTGGGTTTATTTTAGGAGTAGGTCCTATAACTGAGCTTTCTACGGCTCTGTTATCCTCTATAATTATTCCTCGAGTTAAGGAGGTATGGGTGGTTCGATATGAGAGGTAAGCTGTATGGAATTATAGTTGCTGGAATACTAGTATGGGCACTAGTAGCGTCTAGTTTAACGGCTTATTACTGGTTAGAGTACTCGAAGTATAAGCGTCTTTACGAGAGCCTTAGTGTTAAAGTAATAGTTGTGAACATTGGCGTCGACTATGGTAATGGAACTGTAGCATGGTATAACAAGACAGTCTTACCTGCAGGTAGCACAGTTTTATCTGCTCTAGTTCAAGTAGCGAAAGTAGAGTACAAAGTATTTCCCTACGGAGCTTATGTAGTTTCAGTTAATGGTGTTTCAGAGAGAATGCTCTCGAAGAATGAGGGCTATTCATGGATTTGGTATATCTACGATAAAAAGAAAGGTAAAATGACTATAGGTCCTACTGCTGCAGACAAGTATCAGTTATCAAATAATGATATAGTCCTATGGCGATACCAGCACTGGAGCTATCCCTAGACCCTATAATATTTATTTAACTTTTTCAAACTCTATTTATCTTTCTCGTTGTTTAAGTAACTCATTTAAATTCATCTTCCACTGGTTCTCATTTAGAGATCTTAGACCTGGCTGAGGCAGACTTAACATGTAAATTCTTGTATCATCTTCTTGTAAATCATGCTTTAACTCTGTCTGTTATTTATCTTCAGAAACTCCTTCATTCACATTACTTTTAGAGTATGGTATTGAAGACTGTTTCTTTTAAGGATACTGTAGTATCGGTAAATAAGGTTTATCTAACTTCCTTGAGTCTTTTAACTGTTGAGACTAGAGGAGCTGGTTGTGTTATTAACAATTAGGTACTGTGGAAGAGCTGGACGTTACCAGCTTTCAGAATTACTTGGACTAGGTGAGGGTAAAATTAGACGTATTTTAAATAAACTTAAGTCAGAAGACTTAATTGAAGTAAAGAGAGGAGGGTCAAAGCTTACTGAGAAGGGTGAAAAAGCTATCGAGGAGGCTTTAGCTAAAATGAGAGTGAAGAAGGCTATTTTCTTTCGAGGACTTGAGGATGATCTTAAGGATAAACTATTAGTATGTTTTCAATTAAAGTCAGTTGAACTAGGAAATATAATTGAGCTCAGAGATATCGCGGTGAGGGAAGGAGCTGAAGGTGCCTTAATAGGTGTAGTTAAGAATAGAGAAATATTTCTTCCACCGGATTTAGGTTTTCTAAGCAAATACTTTCCTAAAATGTGGAAATACTTGAAGAAGTCTCTAATATTCGAGCCTAGCGATGTCGTAGTTTTATCTTTTTCTAAAGATTATGGTAAGGCTCTCGCTGGAGGTATAGCTATTGTAAGGAGGTTATCAGCCAGAAACCTTTAGTTTTACTTAAGTAAGGTGAATTACTTAGAGTGAGAGCATAGAGTCCAATAGTATTTTTGCCTAAGGAGATTAGAGTAGTATGTTTTTATACAAGTGTGAGATTAATTACTTTGGTGGAAACTTGAGTGAATTAATAAAAATGCTTAAGGAGGCTATAATGAAGCTTGAGAAAAGAGAGGCTCTCACAGTAGCTGAAGAAGAGAAGCTTAAAAAATATAGTAAAGAGCTAGAAGCACTAAGGTCTATTCCTATGGAAAATACTCTTCAGTCTAGAATAGCACCTACTGGTCGTGGAGCAGTATTTCAGTTGAGGAAAGTTTTCTACGCTACTCTTAGCGATAAGGGTTATGATAGGGATTTAAGTGTAGCTGAGTGGAAGAAAATGATATCAAAGCTGATAGATTTCATGAATGAAAAAGGATTATCAGAGATACCTACAAAAATAATAGTAGAGTATAGTGAAGAAGAGCAAGATGGCAAAAAGGTCATAAAGTTTAAGAAAGCTCGCATATTCTATTTTGAGCTAGCAGGATCTTATACACTAGACTTTGAGTAAGTAAAGAGAGAGTAAATAAGTAAGGAAGAGGGGGAGGGAGTGGGGATACCCCTCAGCTCTCCCTTGGCAGTATATTTTATCTGCACTTACACTTAAATACTTTATGGAGATAAAATCTATGTAATCTAAGAAGACTACTGCTTAACTAGCTTAGCTAGGAAGAAGCCCCGAGTGTCATGCTTATGAGGATATAGTCTCATAGTTTCCGGTAATCCTATACCATTATCGCCTGCTCTATACTTGATATTTGCTAACTCTACTTCAAACTCATCTAAAATTTCCTCGATATTGTTCTCGTTCTCCTCAAGAGTTAGAGTACAAGTAGAATATAGTATCTCGCAGTCTCTTTTAGCTAGTAGCACAGTGTTTCTAAGGATAGTCTTTCGAAGCTCAGCGTATTTTCTCACGTGATTCCTACCTATCCATAGACGAATTTCAGGACTATGACCTAGCTTACCTAGAGCAGAGCAGTCGGGGTTAATTATAATTTTGTCTGCTTTCCTTATGGGAGGATATCTGGCGTCACTTACACACAAGTCTATGAACTGCTTAAGTGACAGAACTTCTACTACTTTACGTTCAATAAATGTTCTCCTTAAAGAGATGTCAACTCCGATAACATAGCCTCTGTACTGCTGAGCTGCATGAGTAGCCTTACTTCCAGTAGCAGAACATAAGTCTAAGACAATATCTCTTTCACCTGCACCAACTTCGTGAGCTACTATTGCAGATGCTTTATCTTGAATATAGAAGAGACCTCGTGTATACTCAGGGATTTTAGGAAGAGTGCTTGCTCCCCTAACTACTTTCAACACGTCATCTAGTTCTCCATCTTTTTCTACAATAACTCCTCTTTTCTTAAGTCTCTCCACAAGTTCTGAAACAGAAGTCTTGAGAGTATTCACCCTAATCCACAGCACTGAAGGCTTATTGAACGCCTTTAAGAGCGCCAATAGTCCTCTACTCTAGCTAAAATCGATGCCACCATTTCTTCAATCAGCATAACCACTCTACTAACGCACTACAAGACTTTTACTTTTCTACATAAGTTTACCTGTAAGCATGTGTCAAGTAAGTTTATATTCTTGCGAAAGCTGTTGTTTACGTGAAATATAAGCTGATAATTTTTGACCTAGACGGAACTATCTGGGATCACGAGGACATATCATCGCTTACTCCACCATTCAGAAAGATATCTAAAAACACTATAGTAGACTTAAGAGGGACTCTCGTAAAGCTTTATCCCTATGTAAAGGAGACCTTAAGTAAGCTAAAACAGATGGGCTTTATACTGGCAATAGTATCCTGGAATAAAGAGAAGATAGCTCTCGAGGCACTAGATGCTTTCGGCTTAGCAGGACTATTTGATTACTACTGTATAGAATACCATCCATATAAAGAAAAAATGATAAAAAAGATATTAAAAAAGATATATGAAGAAGAGAATGAAATAAAATCTTTTCAAGTAATATACATTGATGACAGAGATATAC
>QMSB01000020.1 GCA_003650815.1 Thermoprotei archaeon
AGAGAGCCGCCCCCGCCAAAACCTTAAGTTGTCAGCACCGTTTGTGGTGTTAGGGGAATACTCCTATTGTGTTGCCGACTCCTACGAGAAGTACCGTGCTTCCTTTGGGTGTTCTTTCAAGGATTATGTTTTTGACTTTTTCTAATGCTTTTTTGACTCCCTCTAGTATGTCTTTTGTTATTACGGATAGGGCTTCGGCGCCTGACATTTTTATGAGTACTGAGTATATTGGGAGGTTGAAGCGTGAGACTAGTTCCTCGATGTTGAATTTCTCTATTCCGAGCCCTCCTATGGCTACTCCTACTCCCTCTATTACTGAGCCTGATTTTTCTCCCTCGAATTTCATTGCTGCGTCTACGAATATTGCTAGTGATAGTTTTCCGTACTTCTTGACTACTCGTTCTACTGCGTCGTCGAGTCTTCCTGTGGAGCTCATGGGTCCTCTGGCTTTGATTACGAGTACTTTTCTTCCGCTGAATGTGGTTTCTACGAGGAGTGTTTCTTTAGCTATTTCCATGGCTGGCCCGTGGTTGTCTGCTGACAGTATGAATTTCGCGGCCACGAGGGGTCCTACGCTGTCTCCTATGGGTATGTTTTTCTCGAGTGCCTTTATTCCGCTTTCTAGTGCCCGTATTTCTTCGTGAATGAAGGGTAGGAGTGCTTGTAGCTGGAGGAGGAGCCAGGTGCTCTTGAATCTTTTGCCGAGTCTGTAGAAGTGGTCGATGTACTTGTAGGTGTACACTAAGGCATGTGCGACTCCTACTAGGCTTTTTAGCCTCTCTACGTCTACTGCTGAGGCGCGGGGGATTAGTCTCAGTACTTCCTCTGTCATGCTCTCGTCTGCTACAGTCACTATGTGTTTGAGCTTGCTGACTACTCTGAATGGATCTCTGCTCTCTGGCTCTATGACGACTGCCTCTATGAGGTCTTTTACTCTGTTTTCTAGAACTTTTAGGTCTACTGTGCTTCCGCTTGACGTCGCTACTTCTCTGAAGGCTTTTATAGCTGTCATGACTGCTTTCTCAGAGATCTTTCTCAGGATTCCTAAGTACATCTCTATTTCTTTGACTATTTTCCAGATCTCTAGTTCTCTGCTGAGGTAGGCGAAGAGCATGAGAATTATGATCCAGGCAAACCACTCCTGGAACATTTCTGTTCCACTCTGCATAAGGTTCTGCGGGGCTTATTACGCACACGTGTCTTTAAACTTAACGCTAGGCTTTTGGACTATAAAGAATATTAGGCTCTCTGGGGGGAGATTTAGTGGCGATGAAGAGATTTTCGCGCGTTGAGTGGTGAAAGAGGCTCCTGTTCTGAGCTCAGCGTCGAAGGCTTGTCATCATTCTTCAGGTCCGCAGGACCTCATCCTCGGGTTTTCTTAGAGACGCTGTATAAAAAGGTGTGGTCGGCAGAAATATTATGGAGTCTGAGGTACTAGTCAGTAAGACATGTTTTCAGCTGTCCGCGACAGACTCAGCAGGATTGAGAGGGATAGGCTCAGCGGAGCATATGATTCTCTAGTGGCTGTGTTAAGTGAGCTCGACGGTTCTGCTTTGAAGTATTTTTCTAAGAGATTGTCTAAGGTCGGTATATCGGCTACACGGGGGTTCTCGAGGCTCGTGTTGCCGGTGTTTGTGTTCAGTTTAGTGGACTCTTTTTCTCCTAGGTTTAGGATGACTACGAGAAGTGTTGTGAGAGAGTATATGGCTTTAGTCGATGTTCTGGGAGATCCTGAGGACCGTGCTAGCTACTATGTTCTTCCCGAGGAGGTGGAGGTTTCTTTTGACTCGCTTAAGTGGATTTCGAGGCTCGATGACTTAGCTAAGGCTAGGCTGGCTCGAGCAGTGGCTCTTGTCGCTGAAGTAGTGTTCACGGGGGTTGAGGGCCTGGAGGACTTCGCGGAGAAGCTGTGCACTGCAGTCATGAGCAGGGTGGGTGAGCTCTACTCTCCAGTGGAGCTAGAGAAGAAGTCTGCTATCGTCGGGATGTTGCTGAAGAGTGTTTCTTTAGGAGAACCTGTAGAGATTTTGAGGTTGAGTGTGCTCTCTCTGCCCGGCGTAGAACAGAGGCTGGCGAACCTGTTTCTCTACTACTTAGTCAAGGTGATTCTAGGGTCTTCACAGTACTTTTCATCGCTTCATGTTCCCGTGGAACCACAGGTCTCTCGTCCCGCTGTGAGAGTAGGCCTAGTGCCTAGTCTTCCAACTAATCCTAACTTCCTGTCCTCTAGGTACCGTGAGTTTCAGGAAGTGTCTAAGATTATGTTTCCTGAAGACCCTTCGGCTGTTTACTCGCTTAAGCTCGTGGGAATGAAGTACTGTAGGCGGACTCCGCTCTGTGATCATTGTCCTCTGTTCCCGACTTGTGATTATGCTTTAAAAATATCTGAGTAATATGGGGGAAATACTGGGGGACTGTGGTCTAGGGGACGAGTACTACTCCTTAATATTTGTGATGAGAAGAGAGCTGTGTGTCCTAGGAGGCTTAACACGTTTACGAAGAAGGAGGTGGAGTCTTTAATTAAGAAACGGTTTAAGAAAAAGGGGCTTATGCTCTATGATAGGGCCGGGAGGCTTCTAGGGCCGGTTGTGAAGATAGTTGTGGATAAGAAAAGCAAGAGGGTGAAGAAGATAGCTATTGAGGAAAAAGAGAGTGTAAGAGAGTATTCGGCAGAGAATGTGGTCGTAGACTTGAAGAAGGGGCTCCTGCTGCAGCCAGAGCTCGGGGAGGCCTGCTCCCCTGAGACTAGGGAGACTGGTTCTTCTGTCTCCGGGAGACCTCGTCCTCCTGAAGACGATTTAGATAAGTTGATGGAGGCTCTTGAGTCGCTAGTAGAGAAGAGGAGGAGGATACTCCGCGCTAAGAAGGAGGTCTCGTGTAGGTATAGGCAGGGTGAAATAGACGAGGTTTTTACTAAGAAGATCATGGGGGCTCTGGATGAGGCTTACCTTAAGCTCCAGCTTGAGACAGTTAAGATACTGCCTCACGCAGAGAGCCTGCTAGAGATTTTACGAGAGTATAGGCGGTTTTTAGCGCAGAGCTTGGACTCAGAGTACGTTAAGGAGCTTCTCCGCCAGAGGTCTTTTGGGGAGAGGAGGGATTTGAAGAGGAGTACTAAGCTAGTGGAGCTTCAGAGCGAGCTTGAGAAAATAAGTGTTTCTATTAAGAGGCTTGAGAAGCTCATATATCTCCTTCAGTCCTCTCTTGGCAGGAGGCCTGCCCTGAGGGAAAGAGATATAGCTTGGCTTTAGGCTAGTTTCTGTGGCTACGTGATGAGGGTCTTAAGTGATGACTGGTGATTAGAAACCCACGCTCTGACTTGCTAGCTTCTCACGTATTCTAGTATTATGTGAAAAGTATTCTTCTTGCACTTACTGCAGTAAAGGTAGAGCTGCTTGAAGTCTCTTATATCGTATCCTACTCTCAGCTTCTTCTCTTCTCCGCACTTCTGGCACTTTATTCTCCAGTAGCTGTCTCCGGGCATACTATTTTCTCGCCTTCTCCTCAATATAGTTTACTATTAGGAGAGGGATGTCTACGCCTGTTACTCTGCAGAGCTCCTCGAAGTCTGGGCTTCCGTTGACCTCTACTATGAGAGGCCCGTCTCTGGTCTCGATTATATCTACTCCTGCGTAGTCTAGCTCGAGGTACTCTGCTGCCTTGATAGCTATCTCTGCGTACTCCTCGGGTAAGCTACACTTCTCTCCTCTTCCTCCTTGAGCTATGTTTGTTTTCCAGCATCCTGGCGCTGCGTATCTGTACATCGCTGCCGCTACGCTGCCTCCTATGATAAACGCTCTTATGTCTCTGTTCGGCTTCTCCATGTACTTCTGTATGTAGAGCGGCTTCTTGAAGCAGAGGAGTGTTTTGAATACCTCGAAGGCTATATCGGGGTCGTTGATCTTGACTGAGCCGTAGCCCCTTGACCCGACTATAGGCTTTACTACTATTTCTTTGAGCTCTTTAGCTGCGTAGTAGGCTGCTCCTAGATGCTCAGTCACAAATGTCTTTGGGACGGGGAGGCCTCTTCTCTTCAGTATAGCTAGCGTTAGGTACTTGTTTCGTGTTGTGAGGAGAGCTTTTGGCGAATTTACTACGAGTGTTCCGCAGAGCTCCATGTAAGTAAAATGTGCTATTCTGGCTAGTAGCTGCTCTACGCTGACTGTTAGTCCTAAAGACCTGAGGAGGACTGCGTCTAGTTCAAGCCTCCTTGTTCCGTAAGTGAACACAGGGTCCTCGGATATCCAGCTTCCCAGCCTCGGCAGCGAAATATACACTCCGCGATGCCTCTTCCTCTTAATCGCCTCGAGGAGCCGGCGACACGAGGTAGGGGGTAGTGGAGCCTCGTGTGCTACTGCTACTATCATAATCCTCGATACCTTCTACCGAGGGATAGTAGATAAACTTTATATAGCGAGCTCTCTCTAGGTGAGCCTGTCTGATGACACACAGCACTATTAGGGCTGCAGTGCGGTATCTCCTCGGGTGCCTCCCCTACTTCAAGCTCCCCTTCTTAGGCCTAGCAGGTCTTTCTGACTGTAGCTGCTTGTCTGGCGCTATTAGAGACCTTTTAGAGCTTCAGCTGCTCAGCGGCGCTTTTCCTTCAGGCTGGAGTAAGGTACATGGGGAAAGTACTATGGCTACAGCGAAGGCTCTACTATGTATTTCGCACTTAAGCGGGCCTGCTGAAAAGGCTGCTGATTATCTGGAGAGATCGCTGTCTGCTTATGGCTTCTGGAGGGATGATCCTCTTCAGCTATCACTGTTTGAAGACTTCCTCAGCCCCAGGGATTACACTGCTACGGAATTTGTTTCAAGCATTATGGCCGCGCTCTCTCTCAGGCGGTTTGGAAGAAAGGTGGCTGTAGAGAAGTTTCTGTCTGCGGTCTCTTCTATACAGGATAGTTCAGGGACTTGGTTTTCTCAGGGTACTCCCAGTGTGTTGATAACATCTCTCTTGCTAATATTTTTTGGAGAGAGCCTAGACGCTAGAGCCAAGGCCCTCCGCGGTCTAAAGAAAATTTTAGCTAGTTCTTCTCCTCGCGTTACACAGCTAGAGCGGGCTTTAGGGCTACTGGCCTTGGCTAAAGTTGACGTAAAGTACTTGTCTCCTGCGCTCGAGTACTTAGCTAGCATTCAGTGTAGGGAGGGGGGTTGGGGTAAGCGGCGGTCTAGTCCTGCATGTACCTTTCTTATCTTGTCCGCGATGCTTGAGTTAGAGAAGCTGAGGCCGCTTGTTTTAGAGGAACTTGAGGGTCTCCTTTCAAGACTTGTCAGGCTGAGGAGAGTCGTAAGCTCTAGTCATGGTAGACTAAGGGAGAAGCTTCTAGGATTACTGAGGCACTGCTATGTTATTTTCCCGGAGAGTACTAAGGAAACTCTCTTCAGGGTGTTTGCGCTTTCTGTTCTCTTTCAGCTAGGCCCGGCTGTTGATGCATATGAGGTTTTTGAGAAGGCTGCTGATAGGATGAGGTATTCTAACATGCTACATGATGTCGATGAGTTTTTATCGTGTTTGAGAGATCTTCTACTCTCCAGAGGCGTGGGTAGGAGAGTCGTCTACAATATTTCTAAGTCTATTAGAATTTTCGGGGATTTTCTCTCTGAGATAGACTTCTTAAAAGTAGTTCCTGTAGAGAAGTTTTCTGAGGAATTTTCTCGATATATTCTCTTTAAGGCTGCTCACGCTATTGAAAACTATAAGAGCCTCGGGGTTCTCCTCTATCTCTACAGGAGGAGGATCTTTGACGAAGACTCTCTTCTAGTAGGTCTCCAGTGTCTACCTGGTGTAGGCCGGTTTTCTGCTGACATGTTTCTGTTCTTATCATGTGATATCTTAGAGATAATACGGTGTAAGAGAAGTTTCCTTCCGGTGAGCTGGAGTATTGTTAAGCCCTTGCTCATGACTGGTCTTCTCTCGGCTAAAGTGGTTTCAGCGTACCGTACTACTCGCAGAATATATGAGACCTCTCTCAACCTTTTAAGCACTGTGATGTCTAGGGACCTCTGGAAAGCCTATTATCTGACTGAGGTCTCCCGTCACTGGTGCTTCAAAAGAACCTGTCGCAGTATTAAGGGCCCGTGTCCTCTTTACGAGATATGTGCGTTTAAATATGGCTAGGTTTCAGAGGCCGTGGAGCGCGGCGAATATATATGCTGCTGAGTGGGCTGCCACTATCAGTGTTTCTACTCTTTTCTCGAAGTCTTCGTAGAATCCTGTCCATAACATAAGTGAAACCCCGTACTCCCGTGCTAGAGTCACTAAGTTTTCGCGTCTCTCGATTACTCCTATGCCTTTCCCTAGAGTCTTCGAGACAGATAAGCCGTGATCTATCATCACCTTCTTGATCTCCTCTGCTGATAGGCACTCTGCTGCATGTTTCTCTACTTGTTGAATAGTTGTGAAAACTACGTCGGAGTATGCTTCGTCCGCAGCTCCTGGGACTATTACACAGAACTTCCCAGAGGGCCCTTCGTGAAGATCTAGTGTCAGTATGGGTTTAATTTTATTGAGGAACTTTTTCATAGCGAGTACTTCCGGGAGGTCGTTTTCCTCTCCAAAGTAGTCGTAGCATACTAGTTTGTCTCCTACGGCATAGAATGTCCTTACTTTGCTGTATGGAGGTGTGCCGGGACGCTCTTTACACAAGGGTACTAGGATTCTCTTTCTATCGAGTACTTCGCGGAGCTCCTCGCTCAGCTTAAGTTCTTTCTCCAGCTCCTCTGATATCTCCAGTGTCTCAAGTTCGGCCGCGCCTCTAGGATATACTACGCACACGTTCCTGAATACTCCTATCCTGAGGCTCTTCGTCTCTAAGTGTTCTCCGTATTCCGAGACTAGTGCGTGTATGTCCTCTGGGCCCGATATTTCTGCCTTTATCTCAAACATTTTAGACAGAGTTAGCGAGAGGGGATTGTTTCCCGTCGGATCTCTGCATAGCACTACGTAGAGGTTTGCTGAGACTGGCAGAGACTCCGCTATTTTCACGGCTGCGTGGACTCCGGCTGCCTCGTCTCCGTGAGCTCCGGCAGAGATCAGTATGTTTGGCTTGTCTTCTCCAGCTTCGATGATACCAGCGACTATACTTGCTCCGAGCCAGTCCTTCGCGAGTACCTGCACTCTGTCAAATATTTTCTTAGACATCACGTCTTCTATGAGCTTATCATAGGTTTCTGACACGAGTAGGCTTAGGAATTCTAGGTAATAAATCTGGCTTGGTTGAGATATCCAAGATAGGCTTAAATAAATCCCCTTCTTTTTAAAAACATGCCTATTAGAAGGGTTAAATCAGGTATACCTGGTCTCGATGAAATACTGCATGGAGGTTTCCCTGAGAGAAATGTTGTGCTTCTCTCCGGCGGCCCGGGTACGGGGAAAAGTATCTTCGGGCAGCAGTTCCTTTACTACGGGCTCTTAAACAATGAGTCTGGTGTTTTAGTCGCCTTAGAGGAGCACCCTGTTCAGATTAGGATAAATATGAGCCAGTTCGGATGGGATGTTAGAAGATACGAGAGTGAAGGTCTTTTCGCTATAGTCGACGCGTTCACTGGAGGAATCGGCGAAGCTGCGAAGAGGGAGAGATATGTTGTGAGAGACCCTGATGACGTTACTCTCCTGACAGACGTGCTGAGGCAGGCTGTGCGAGACCTTAAGGCAAAGCGCGTAGTCATAGACTCGGTGACTACTCTTTACATAACGAAGCCAGCTGTCGCGAGGGGAGTGGTAATGCTTCTGAAAAGAGTCCTCTCTGGGCTCGGCTGCACGTCGATACTGGTCTCACAGGTATCTGTCACGGAGAGAGGCTTCGGCGGGCCCGGCGTAGAGCACGCTGCTGACGGTATAATAAGGCTGGACTTAGACGAAATAGAGGGTGAGCTCAAGAGGAGTCTCATTGTGTGGAAGATGCGCGGTACAAGCCACAGTATGAGAAGACATCCATTTGAGATCACAGATAGAGGTATAATCGTCTACCCCAATAAGGTGCTCAGGTTTACACGTAGAGGTTTGCTTGAAGAATCCCTGAGCTCTGGATGAAGCTCTATTTGTTTAGACCTAAAGTCGAGTACTTAATACTGGATGGAGCCACTCTCTCAGCAATAGCCTCTAAGGCTATCAAGACAGTTCACTGTAATCTAGGTATATCGAAGTGTAAGATCAATTATCGCGGTAATACCGCGACCATAGGAGACTGCGTGCTAGACTTAACCGTACTGAGAACCATGAAGCTAGATGAGAAATCCGTCTTCGCTATAAGCAGAGCTGGAGAAGTAATTAAGCTGGCTTTCTTTTCTGGAGAACACTACTACAAGCTCAGAGCAGTTTCTCCTCAAACAGCTCCCACCTTAGAGATCGATGGAATACACATGCACAGAATAAAGGACATAACTCCTTGGCGCGACGCATTCCTGAAAATCAGGGCTCTCAGGATTAGGCCCGGCTCCAGAGTCCTCGACGTATGTACAGGGCTTGGATATACCGCTATTCACGCTCTCAGACGCCGGGCCAGGGAAGTAGTTACTGTAGAAAAAGACGAGAACGTCTTGAAGCTAGCAGAGTTTAACCCTTGGTCTTGGAAGCTCTCAGACCACAGGATAACGATTATTCACGGAAGAGCAGAGACTGCTGTTAAGAGCCTTAGGCCCGGCTCATTCGACTACATTATACACGATCCCCCTCGAATAGGCTTAGCTGGAGAGTTATACAGTCTCGAGTTTTACAGGGACTTATTCATGTTGCTTAAACGTGGAGGCCGCCTCTTCCACTACACAGGACAGCCGTTTGAGAAAGTGGGATACAAGGTAGTTGGAGGAATAAAGGCCCGTCTGAAAAAAGCTGGTTTTTACAGGATAGTGTATTTGGATAATATCAGAGGATTTATAGCGTACAAGTGACCGCAACATTTAGTAGTGTTCATTCGGCATTCAGCTACGTGATTGCACTCTCTCTAGTAGAATTCATATGTGTGGTACTAGCCGTAGTGGCGCTAATTGTAGTGCTATACATAGCATTATACGAGTATAAGAAGTGGCGCGAAAGAAGAGTATTTAAGGCTTTAGTATCTACTAAGGGTTAAGTACAAATCCCTTAAATTAGCTCCGTGCATATCAACTACAAATGCGCCCTGACAGCCTTCAATTTCCGTTATTTTCTTATCAGCTTTAACTTCAACCTTCTTGAAGGGGTGGAGCGAAGAGAAGTATATCCTGGGGAGCCCGCTCTGGCTCCATACTCTGTACCAGTGCTTTTCCCGTGTTCTACCAACGTAGAGTACTACTGCTTCCTCTGAGTATAGTATGAATGGAGTTCCCTCAAAAAATATGGTCTCTTCTCCGCCTCCCGCCTCTATTCTCGCTATTGTATCCGATAAGTAAAACTCTAATATTTCTTGAAAAAACTCTTCGTCAATTTCCTCTCTAAGCACTTTAGCTGCCCTGATTAGCCCTAAACTTCTCACAGACCTCGCGTCTCTGAGCACCTTTCTTAAATAGTCCTTAATAGGCTCCTCACACTCCCCTCCAGCTAGATATGTTGCATAAGCATAGTCTACTCCCGCCCTTCCGCTTTCCTTCAGAAAACTTTTCACTTCTTCAGCTAGGCTTCTAGCTCTTTTAGCGTAGTTTTTGATATTACGGGCTTTGTTTAAGACGAAGTCAGCGTCTAAAAAAGCGAGAAGCGCATTAATAGACTTTCTTCTCCTATCGGCTATTTCTTCTAGGAGTAAGTCATATACATCTGCCATTTCCTCCTTAGGCGCTTCAGCTCGCTCTACAAGTACTGCGTAAAAGTACTCTCTAAGCATTCTAATGATGTCTTCTGAACCAGCCTCCTTGAAGACCTCTCCCACGTATAGCAGCGCCCCCATGCTCTGCACTCTATTCAAAAAGCGTTTCCCCTCTAACCTAATGTGTCTCTTACACATTTCACAGAAAACTCTAGATGATTTCCCGAATACTATTTTGAAACTAAATACCATTTTTTCTATTTTCTCCATTCTTGTTGGAATAAATTCTAAAACTATTTTGTTGCTTAGGTTAAGTACCTTTGCTATTACTGGAATCACTGTTCCTTGAATGCCGCCCTGTGCATCATAGCTCCCTATGTTCACTAGTCTGCTGAAAGCAATACTGAAAAGCTCCTCACCAACCTTAACTTCTACCTCATTTTCTCCAAGTAGATACTCGTGAAGGTTCCTAGGGTACTCTACTCTCCCAGACCTAATAACCTCATCCCCGCGCTTACCGTAAAGAACTATAGCTGGGAGAACATCTCCAGCTAAGTAAACTTCATCTAATGAAGATATGATTAGAGAAAAATCTATGTGGCTGTTATATACTCTGACAACAATATATCCTGTTATTTCGTCCATATTTAATACAAAAGTACCCTCATCGCATAGATCCCTGCGCGACCGCTTCTCTAAGATAATTTGTCCTACATACGGCTTAAGCGGATAGACTCTAATCTTCCTACTTTCTACTTCAAAAAAGCTTTTACAAATTCTAATAGATGTGTCTCCCTTTCTTAGTACACTACCCTCCATATCTACGTCCAGCGCGAATACCTCTCTCTGAGAAAAATATATTTCGTCAGCGCGAAATACTAGAGTGTGATCATCGGAGTAGACATGAATATGGTAGTAGACGTCATCGCCGACAAAGTCCTTGAGAGAAAAGTTAAGGGAGGCATGGCTTACGTCAGGTTGAAGAACTCTCCTCTAAATGAAATCTACATAAGGTCTCAGCCTATATCTTTCTCCCTAGACGTAAAGCACTCGTTTCTAGGAATAGTGAAAATAGTTCCGTCTATTGAGAGCGATGAAGACAGAGAGCTTTATAGAACACTTAAGGGAATGGAGTGTAGCTTAATGTACCAAGGCCTCCTCAGAAGAAGACCCTTCTTCGATAATAGAAAGGAGCTAAACGACTTAAGGCAGGTAATTTCCTCTATAACTATAAGCAATATTCTTGTAGATACTCTAAATAGTGATACAAGGTTATTCGAATTAATAAAAAATATAAGACCATCCGAGCTTAATGTAATTCTAAAATCTATTCACGAAGAATTCCTGCCCTTCATAATCTCAAAAGAATATTTGATTAAAGCTGAGGCGAAGTTCTACGAAGACCCCTCAGAGATAACATGGTATATAACTATGACACACATGCTTATGAGAGGGCCTCGCTTCAAGAAGACTGTAAGGGGGATTTTCGAGATATTAGAAATTATAGCAAAGCACTTAAGAGAAGTAACTGAGTCAGTGTCCCGTCAATAATATTTCCTAGTAAGATAGCGCTTAGTGTATTCAAACAGGAGGATTCTTCTCCAGCTCATATTCTCTAATTTGAATGAAATCTTCTTCAGAATTCCGGGAGCAAAAGATACTAGTACGACGCTTTTGACTCTCCACGGCGACCTCTTACTCATATACATTATACATACTAAGTGGAGTCTCCTCTTGTGGCCGAGGAACATCACATACTCTTTCTTTTTCCCTAGATCAGAAAGCTTGCTCTTTAGGTATCCTTCTATCTCAACTACGGCGTTGATCGCTGCTCTCAGCATAGTGGTTCTCTTTCTCTTAAATACTGGGTTTAATCCTATTGACCGAAGCTCAAGTAATGCGACACTGTGATCTTTGTTGACCTCAAATACTACAACACCTTTAGCCCTAATACCTTTCCTCACTGCGACACCTCAAGCACTTTACCTAGCTATACTCATACTTTTTCTCAGTATTTAAGACTATCAGTGTGAGATGGTTCAATCATCAATCATCTCTTCCCCATCTTCATCATAATGCTCAACCTGGCCTCTCTCATCACATCTCAGAACCCGTGTTCCCTATCATCGCTGTTCTCTAAGCTATACCTTAAACAGTATAATAATAAAGCTATCGATTTACTCTCACACCCCTTAATTTCCTGTGGAAAGTATTGTTTTTCTAATTATAATTGAATTACTGAATAAAATATAGTTTCCCATCTTATTATTAGTTGAAAACTTAAAAGCTTTTTTGAGAAAGAATTAGATATACGAATCAATTTCATCAGACCTATCTTCTTCGTGTCTTTAAATGTAGTTTCCAGAGGAAGTAGTGGGGTTTCCGGGTAGTCTAAATATTTGAGTGTTGAGTAACTATATGGGAGTCTATATGAGCAGAGAGCTACTAGAGCTCGAAAAAACAATGCTTTTTCAGACAGATCCTAGCCTGAAGCGTTTTCAAGTAATTTTCGCTTTAGCTTTTCTAGGGTTCCGTAAAACATTCGGAAAGGACAGGGATCTCTGTGAACTCTTCTTAAGAATTATGGTTGAAGCAAACAAGGGGCGGAATGAGCTTCTACTTAAGTAGTTTTCTACTAGTAGATTAGGAGTTTTCTTCAGTTACTAATGATATTTATTGACCTCTCGCCATGTCTGTTACTACAGGTAGAATTCTGTCGAACCCCTCTGTTTCCACTGGAGAATGTTTTTCGCGAAGCCTGTCTCTGTTTTTCAGTAGATTAGTGTAGATTTATCTCTTTTTTGTAATATCAAATGAAATAGTTTTTATTTGAATATTTCTGCTCTTCTCTTCCATTTCTTCAAGTGATATTGTGTTTCTACTTTAAACGCTATCATTATATATTTTGTTGAAGGAGAAGAGACGGCGATGCCTAAAATTCGTATTGAGGAGACTCTGCCTTCAGGCGAGAAGGTAGTGATTACTTTAGAAGGGAGGGATATTTCTGAGAGGAGGGTATTGCAGGTTCTAGAGCTCTTGAAGATAATGTCCTCAGGGTCTGAAGGGGGTAGTTCACTTGATCTCAGGAGTGGAAAAGGTAGGCTGAAGGAGTTGATATGGGATGCTATTCTTGAGAACTTTGGATCTGGGGTATGGTTTTCTTCTAGGGACTTGTGTGAGGTTCTGAGGAGAGCTGGAGTTAATGTAGGTTTGAATACCGTAGCTACGTATCTACTGAGGTTTTACAAATCTGGCTTACTGGATAGGGCTGGTGGAAAATTTGATATGAGATACAGAGTTAGAAATCTAGAGATCACCCTTGACTAGTTGTGGTTGTCTTCTCTCTGATCTGATATGCTATGATATCGCTCTTCGTTATTATACCGAGCAGTTTTTCTCCATCCATGACTAGTACAGCGGGCATGCCTTTAGCCAGCATCTGTATCACTGTGTCTAGTGTCTCATTAGGAGAGACTATCGGGAGCATTGCTCCCATGATTTCTTTGACAGGTTTCTGCAGCGTTGATTCCTTGTTCGACAGTAAGGAGTTCACTATATTGTCTTCAAAAATTGTTCCAATTACTCTTCCATGCTTATCTATTACAGGTATCTGCGATATGCCATTATCCCACATTATTTGAGCAGCTTTTCTAACGGGGTCTTCTTCGTTAACGGTGATGACAGGAGATTTCATTACGTCCCTCGCTTTTGGAAGTTTTTTTAGGGCGTCTTCAAGTACTGTTAAGATTTTCCTTAAAGTGGATAGCCTTGGATCCACTGTGCCGGCCTCTATTCTAGCTATTAGTGACTGGCTGACGCCGGCCCGGCGTGCGACTTCTTTTTGCGTTAAACCAGCTCTTTTTCTCAGTGATCTGATATACTGGGGAGTAGGTAGAGAAGACATCAAGAATAATACTGTGGGAGAGCTTATAAAGATTAAATATCTCTAGGAGTATTTCTTGATAATACTGGCTATTATTTCGAGGCCTCTATCAAGTAGGTCCTCTGGAATAGTCAGCGGAGGCGCTAATCGTAGTGTAGAAATTCCAGCTCCAATAGCTAGTACACCGTTTTTGAAGCAGTCTCTAAGTATTTTTTGGAGTTCCTCTTTAGCCGGTTCCTTTGATTTACGGTCTTTGACTAGCTCTATTCCTATCATTAGTCCTTTTCCCCTGACATCACCTATGAGCTTGCACTCAGTCTTCAAGTCCTCGAAGAATTTCAGTATTTTTTCTCCTAGGCGTGTAGCTCTCGATAGCAGTTTTTCTTCCTTTATTACGTCTATTACAGCGTTAGCTGCTGCACAAGACACAGGGTTTCCGCCAAAAGTTGTCGCGTGAGAGCCCTTCGGTAACGACATTACTTCTTTTCTACCTATTATGGCTCCTAAGGGAAGACCTGACGCTATTGCTTTCGCTACACATATTATGTCTGGCTCTGTATTCCAGTGTTCGATAGCAAACCAGCGGCCTGTCCTTCCCATTCCCGCCTGTACTTCGTCGTCTACCATCAGTATTCCATATTTATCACACAGTTTCCTTATTCTCTTCCAGTATTCAGGAGGTGGGACTATGTAGCCGCCTTCTCCCGCTATTGGCTCGAAGACTATGCAGGCAACTTCTTCGGGAGGTACGTATCTCTTGAAGTACCACTCTTCTATGAAGTCTACGCACCAGTAGCCGCAGTCAGGAAAAGTCTGCTTCCAAGGGCATCTATAGCAGTAAGGATATGGTACATGTTCGACGCATGGGATCATGGGCGAGAAGTATCTTCTCTGCACAGGTTTACTTGACGTTAATGATAATGCGCCAAGAGTTCTGCCGTGGAAGGAGCCTATATAAGCTAAGATATAGGGACGGGAGCCCTTAAAGTAGCCTCTAGCGGTCTTCAGAGCCCCCTCAATACTCTCAGCGCCGCTATTACAGAAGAATACCCTTTTATCAAATGAGCCGGGTGCTATCTCTACCAGTTTTCTAGCTAGTTTCACGGGTTCCTCATAATAGAAGTCTGTTAGGCTGTAGTGGAGCAGTTTCTCAGATTGTCTTTTAATTGCTTCGACTACTTTAAGGTGGCAGTGGCCTACGCTCATGACAGCAAGTCCTGAGTTAAAGTCTATGTACTTGTTGCCATCTACATCAACTACTACAGCGCCCCTGGCTTCTGCTGCGACTAGAGGGTAATATCTTATAAAAGACTGCATTAAGTATTTTTCGTCTTCTCCAATTATTTCCCGAGCCTTAGGCCCGGGAGGCTCCACCTTAATTAAAGGAATTTTATTCACGTCATGTTTTCTTCAGAAAGACTTTTATTGCTTGTGTGTTTTTCAGTAAAAAAATATTTTACATATACTCAGAAGTCTATGGTCTGATATAGTAGAAAAATTAAGGGAGCGTCCTTTCGAAAGTCTGCTTAACCATTTTTTACTCTAGTATAGGACTGTGCATGTAGCCAATCATATCTATGTTAAAGAAAGCTTAAAATTCTTCAAAGATGTATTCCACTGTGGTCTATAAAGAGATACGGTGGCACGGAAGAGGAGGCCAAGGTGCAGTGACCTCAGCTGAGCTCTTCGCTGCCGCGGCAGTTAGAGATGGATTCTACGCTGTTTCAATACCTTTCTTCGGTGCTGAGAGACGTGGAGCACACGTAGTGGCGTTTAATAGGATCTCAGACACTCGCGTGTATGTCCGGTCTTCAATAAAAAACCCGGACTTCGTGGTAGTTCTCGACTCAAAGCTGCTTGGTCTGGAGCACGATAAAAAGAGGATTTTTTCAGGACTGAAGAAGGAGTCTGTTCTCGTGGTAAACGCCGATAAAGAGGTAGCAGAAAGTCTTGGCTGGAGGAATGTAGCCTGTGTGAATGCTACTGAAATAGCTTTGAAGAACAGATTAGTGTTAGCAGGGATTCCGCTGACTAACACAGCTATGTTGGGGGCCTTAGCAAAAGTTTTTGGAGAAATTTCCCTGAAAAGCTTTGAGGAGGCAGTAAAAGCTAAGTGGAGCGGACGTAGGGCAGAAGTCAATCTGATGGCTCTTCGAGAAGGATACTCTGGAGTGAGGTGGATTTAATGGAAAGTAAGATAAAATTTGATTTGATAACACCTATATCTTACCCTGGTGAGGGGTCGGCTGGGGCTACGGGCTCGTGGAGGGTCTTTAAACCTATCATAGACAGAGAGAAGTGTAGAAAATGTCTTTTATGCTGGCTCTACTGCCCTGAGGCAGCTATAAGAGTTTCTGAGGAAAACTATCCGGAGATCATATACGAATACTGTAAAGGATGCGGCATTTGTGCTAATGAATGCCCTGTAAAGGCTATTAGTATGGTTGAGGAGTGAGAATATGAGGCTTGTATTAACTGGTAATTATGCGGCAGCCTATGCCGCTAAAGCAGCTAAAGTAGAGGTAGTGTCTGCTTATCCTATTACTCCGCAGACGCAAGTAGTTGAGAAGCTTTCTGAGTTCATAGAGAGGGGAGAGATGAATGCAAGGTATATCAGGGTTGAGTCTGAACACAGTGCGATGGCTGCTTGTATAGGGGCAGCCATGGCTGGGGCGAGGGTCTTTACAGCTACTTCTGCTCATGGACTGATATATATGAGTGAAATGTTGTGGTGGGCTGCGGGTGCAAGGCTCCCTATAGTCATGGGAGTTATCACAAGAGCCATGGCGCCTCCCTGGAGCATATGGTCTGATCACTGTGATCTCTTGTCTTTAAGAGACATAGGCTGGATAATATATTTCTGCGAGAACGCTCAAGAAGTGTTCGACACTATTATACAAGCATATAAGGTTGCGGAAAATGAGGAGGTACTTCTTCCAGCTATGGTGGGCTGGGATGCTTTTCAGACATCCCATACGGCAGAGCCTGTAGACGTGCTTTCTCCTGATGAAGTATCGAAGTATCTTCCTCCCAGAAGACCTCTGCCCTATGTTATAGACTTTGAGAGACCGTTTACTCACGGGAGCCTGTGTTACCCAGATAGGTATATGGAGTTTCGTTACTTAATGGATCTTTCGATGTCTAAAGCTAAGAAAGCGATAGTTGAGGCAGATGAGGAGTACGGGGATCTCTTTGGGAGGAAATATGGAGGGGTCTTGGAGAAATATCTTTGTGAAGACGCAGAGATAGCTGTAGTCACTATGGGAGTTCTCTCTGGAGACGCTAGGTATGCTGTAGATATTCTTCGAAAAGAAGGCTACAAGGTGGGGTTAGTTAGACTTAGAGTTGTGAGACCGTTTCCTTCAAGCGAGCTGAAAAAAGAGTTGAAATCGAAGAAGTTAGTGTGCGTGATCGATAGAAACATCTCTATCGGTAGAGGAGGGATTTTGGGAACAGAAATAAAGGCTCTGCTGAAGAATAGTTCTGCAAATGTGGTTAACGTAGTTGCTGGAATAGGTGGGAGAGACGTGAGCTACGAGGACATAGTGAATATAGTTAAGAGAAGTTTAGATCTTGTAGAGAAAGGAGAAGTCCCGGAGTATATGTGGTATGGTATTGATAAGGAGTATGTTGTTAAGGCGGTAGGTGAATATTATGAGCCACCCGCTCTTTAAAGTAATACCTAAAGAAGAATACTTTCTGCCAGGAACACCTGCCTGTCCCGGCTGTCCAGCTGCTCTTGGATTAAGATTGCTGCTGAAGGCATTAGGACCCAAGACTGTAATTGTTATACCAGCGTGTTGTTCTAGCATTATTCAGGGAGCCTACCCTAGGTCAGCAATCAAGGTTCCGTTGATAAACATAGCGTTCGCTGCGTCTGCTGCCACTGCGTCAGGGATAGCCGAGGCGCTTGAGCTCAAAGGTATAGGAGACGCGAATGTTGTCGTGTGGGCGGGTGACGGTGGAACAGCCGATATAGGTCTCCAGGGACTTTCAGGAGCTGCCGAGAGAGGTCATAACATTATCTACGTATGCTACGACAACGAAGCATATATGAACACAGGGATTCAGAGGTCTGGAGCAACCCCCTATATGGCCTGGACAACTACTACACCCACAGGGAAGAGAGAAATCAAGAAGGATATCCCCTTGATAGTCGCTATGCACAGAGTACCTTATGTGGCTACTGCGGCGCTGGCTTATCCACAAGACTATGTCATGAAGTTGAGAAAGGCTGCTGCGAAAAAGGGATTTAAGTACATTCATCTCTTAGCTCCATGTCCTCCAGGCTGGAGATTTGACTCTAGTAAGACTATAGAGATAAGCAGACTTGCTGTAGAGACGGGTACCTGGGTTCTCTACGAGATAGAGGACGGGAAGTTCAGGCTGACTGGGCCTAGTAAAGGACTCATAGATAAATCTAAGAGAAAACCTGTTGCTGAGTATCTTAGGACTCAGGGCCGATTCTCTCACTTAAGTGATGAGGACATGGCTAAGATACAAAAGATAGTTGATGAAAACTGGGAGTGGATTAAGCGCTGGCTAGAAGGTTAAATTAGAGATGTAAGGAGGAGTGCTAGCAGTGTTAAAAGGGAGGCTCTGGTCGCAGACCTAGTATAACTTGATATTTCGTATAATTTTTTCCCAATAACTTTGTGTTTTCCCCTATATTCTACTAGAAATGCTCTCGCTCTTCCAGTGTTCTTTAATGCTTTTATAACACAGTCTTCAGTGACCTTGAGTACTTTTTCAAAAGGAGTTTCCTCTCCCAGTGGATGATATCCTCTACCTTTTATGTACCCTGTGTACTTGTGGTTATCTGTAGAACATACTATTACGTTACTGAAGCCATATTTTTCTTTGAAATAGTTCTGCAGTTTTTTCCTTAAAATAAGTGATACATTGTTGGAGTCGTATACTATTATCAAATCCTTTTTCTCTTCTGAACAGAGTACAAGGGCTCCAATACCGCCGTCACATAGCTCGCCTAATAGCTCCTTTAGGAGCGTTTCATCGCTTCTAATGAAGCATCCTAAAACTATAGTTTCCTTATAATAGTGTTTTAGCTTGAGTATTTTGGGTAGTGATCTCACGGTGTCGTTGAGCTTCACTGTGTCTGAGATCGAGTGCTTAGTTGTCTGAGTGAATGAGCTATGGCAGTCTATTAGTACCACACCTATTTTCTCCATTTCTTCTTGGAGAGTGTAGGGAATATCGTCTATTTCTCCGCTATTATCTTCTACAAACACTATGTTGCCGAAGTTCTTCAGGGGGAGGACGTAAAAGGTAAGATTGTTTACGTGTAGTGGAATCACAGAGGCTACTTTCACGGGAACTTTTCTAAAATCTTTACTGACTGCTAGTATCATATTGTTTACCAGTTTTCTCGTCTCTTTACGAGAAGCTAAGTCTAGTCTATGATCACATGCGCCATGAAGAACTAGTGTTGGGCAAGAAAAGGTTTTCATGAAGGCTGAGATCAAGTCTGATGGAAGTGAGCTACTACCTATTTCTCTGAAGGGGCCTGGATGTACATGAGGTATCACTACTATAGCACGTGTAGTATGTGCATCGACGAAGGCGAGCGCTCTTACGGTGACTTCTTTTTCCTCGGATAGCCTCTGCAACTCTTCTTCAAAGTATTCAGGGTGCTTAGTAAGCCAGTAAGTGAGAAAGCCTCTGCCCATCTTAAATAGCGGCTTATTTGAGGTTAGTTTGCCGTAGAAGGCCGCTAAGACTAAAGCGGACAGCAAGTATTTGGTGATAATTAAGGTATGTGTGTTTAAGGGGGTCCAGAAGAGTTCTAAAATGAGCGCTGTACATAGGTAAAGGAAGGTGAGTGGAGCTGAGAAGAATCCTATGCTAACGAAAGTTAGCGGTATAGTGTAGGATAGTATCATACATCTCTCAACGAGTTCTCCTCTAAGGGTATAGTTTATAGTTAAGGGTATCACTGAAAATAGCGTGGAGAATAGTCCCAGTCCAAGTATCCTTTTTAAGCTGAAAATGTTTGTCCTGAATATCCTGTCAAGTATTTTTACCGAGAGTTCAAGTAGTACAAGGATTAGGGGGAGTGGCGACTGAAGTACTAGAACCAAGAGTAGAAGTACTAGGGGTCTTATTATTATCAGTATTTTTGACTCAGGTAGAGAAAATATATACTTTTTGTAGTACTTGATGAGTATGTCAATATTCGTAGTCGTCATGAGGGCTCTTAGATTTCTCTGCTGAAAACATATTATGTTTTACCTTTTTCTTCTCCTCCTTCGGGGAGGGGGCTCCTCTGATTCTGTAGCTCTAACTCCTATTTTCATGAGTTTCTTCATGATGCTGTCTACGAATCTTATGTTGGAGCCTCTGTAGCCTATGAAGGCTCCAAATGCTCTCTGTTTGACGGTCACCTGTAATTCCGATCCAGCAAAGTCTGCGTCTATTATGTGTTTGCTTATCCACGGTACTGGATGTATTGCTGAGATCAATGTTCGCAGGTCTAAAGTTAGCTCTATACATCGTATTTTCAATCCCACGTCTCTTTCTACTGCTTGAATACGCTCTCCTCCTCTTCCGACTACTCGTCCGAGGTATTCTTCTTTAACAACTACTAGTGCTTCTGGGACATTTTCGGCTCTTATTTCGAATTTCTCCTTTTCTTCTTTAAACTCTACAGCTGTTATCACATCTGCGTCAGGTGCATGAACCTTTATTGATTCCATTATTTTTCTCTCGCTTTCGCTCAGAGGCCTCTTCCTCATTCTCATCTCTAAGGCTAGCCTAACACCCTTCTTAGCGCCAGGCCTCACAATGTCCTTTAGCCCTAAGTCAATTACTATGGCTCTTTCTTCCCCTAAAAGGAGTTCTCGTGAAAGAGTTGCTGAGTCTTTTTCTAGTGAGGGGTCTTTTTGAAGTATAGGGTCTCCAGCTATTACGAGTTTTGAGTTTCTTCCTATGCGCATTATCACTTCACAGACTACCTCAGGGACTGCTGACTGTACATCGTCTAGTAAGATCACTGTGTTGTCAAAAGTTCTTCCTCGCAGAAAATGAGGGTCTATGATTAATACTTTCCCATTTTCCTTAAGTTTATTCAACTCCTCATCGGAGATCCAGCCTGTTAGAATATCTCTCAGATACTCTCCTGCCATGGAGTAAAAGAGGTCTCCCAGCTCTACTGAGGTGTACTCTTTTCCACTAGTTATGTCTACTACGGGTCTCGCTATGACAAAGCGCTCGTATTCTCCGCTTAGTATTGCTGATATTCCATATGCACAGCTTAAAAGACTTTTTCCTGTTCCCGTAGGGCCAAATACGCCTACTATGTCACAATCTTTGCTCTTTAATGCGTTCAATAGCTTTTCCTGACCTGGGGTGAGAGGCTTAAGTCTATCTAATATCGATGACATAAATGTTCCCCACTTTTGCTCACTAACCTAATTCAAAAAGTTTTCTGTATTTTAATAAAAGCATAGTCATGTGGCTTACCTTATGAAGGTCTGGGCTTTGGGACGCTAGTGGAGCGCAATCTTTAATAGCACTAGACACCTTGGATACTTGGTCGATGAAGAGGAGTATCCTCTTATCAATACTCATTCCACTACTCTTAGTAGTGGCACTGAACATGGACATCATTGTAGAGGAGCTGACAGTACGTGAGTATAGAGTGATAACACGATGTGTTATAGAAAACACTGGCTTTACTGAAATAGGTGTAAATCCTTCTGATATAATGAACTTCTACTTAATACCTAATATCTCCGGCTGGCAGTACGTTGAGGAAGTGCTTGTTTATATTAATGGAAAGCTGGCTGATAAAAATAAGTATTACATCGGTGAGGTTGATGGTAATAAATTGTTGAAATTTCATTCTCCGTTTAGGCTAGATGTAGGAGGGAAACTTAATGTTACTTTAGTGCAGAAAGTAGTCGTATACAGGCTTGTTTTTTCGGGTGTAAAGAGAGTGCCTAGAGGACTGAAGGGGGGTCTTAAAGAGCCGATGCCGACGGAAGATTACTTGATGCTTAAAGGTTTTTACAGGAAGGGGGATTTTAGTAAAGTCGTAGAGACTGCGGAGAAGATGGAGGGAAGTGGATTTGATGTACTGTTAAATATATTAAAATTTATTTGTAGTAGGATTAAGTACTCGAATTCGTCGTACGGTATAGCTCCTCCTGCAGAGACTTTGGAGAGGGGTTATGGAAGCTGTGGTGATATCTCAGCACTAACTGTCGCTTTGCTTAGGCTTAAGGAAATACCAGCGTTCATATACTTCTGCTATGTCTACGAGGAGGGACTGAACTTTTACGAGAAGTCGCCTATTTTGACTATTAATTACTCAAATATAGGTCCACATGCCTTTGCAATGGCGTATTTAGAGTCTGTTGGGTGGGTGCCGATAGATATGGTTATTCATGCGGGAAACAGACCCATAGACTGTATTGAGGGAGCAGGGGTGAATATTAATGACAGGATTATAGTTTACGCGAAGGCAGTTAAATTAGATCCTAATATACTTCTTGTAATAGCCCCTCAGTCGAAGACTAAAGTTTACGTGGAGTACAGAGCTGAGGTTTTGCCTAAGAAACTCGATATTATTAGAGTGCTTTACTCTCTTATGTTAGCTTTATTGACTGGTTACATAGTGTACTTGGCAGTAGAAGAGCTAGAAGAATATGGAGAACAAACATAGGTTTAAGAAAACATTTATCTAGAGACATTACCTCTACTTAGAGATTCATGAAATTTACTGTACACGTGTTAGCAGATAGATGTAAAGAGTGCGGTATATGTGTCTCAGTATGTCCTAAGGGAGTCTTGTCAATGAGTGATAATATGAACAGGTACGGCTACCGCTATCCCATTATAGTAAAGCCCTCAGAGTGTATTGGATGTAAGAACTGTGAATACCACTGTCCAGACTTTGCCATTTTTGTCCAAAAAGTAGACTGAAAATATATCTTCAGTAAAAGGAGTAGTAGGAGCTATG
>QMSB01000021.1 GCA_003650815.1 Thermoprotei archaeon
ATCAGAATTTCACTAGAGACAGCACTATCCACGGCATGAATCCTAGAAGTATTATGAACGCTCCTAAGCCTAGCATTCCAGCTATCATCCACTTATTTGCTTCCTCTGCTTCAATCTTTGGTGCTGTCTCTTTATACCAGAAGACTTGCCAGAAGTATCTAAGTGAATAAGCGGCGCTTACTAAAGTGGCTACAGCCATAAGTACTGCGACGTAGAGGAACTGAGAATTAAGGGAGGCTATAGCTGCTATACCGGCAATTATCATGAACTCAGAAATAAAGCATGGTAGTGGAGGGGCTCCAGCTATGCTAAATATGGAAAGTACTCCTGCAATACCTGTGTACGGCATTTTGTCCATGAGTCCACCCATTTTAGTGATATCTCTTTTATGAGTCTGATGCATCACTGATCCCCCGACGAGGAAGAAGAGACCTTTGCTCCACGCGTGAGCTACTAAGTGGAAAGCCACTCCGAAGAGCGCTAACGGATTAGCTCCAGCCAGTAACGCATATGTTCCAGCGGCTTCACCCGCTAAAATATATCCCATGTGAGCGATACTAGAGTAAGCGATCACTCTTTTTACATCGATTTCTTTAAGCGCCATAAAGCCTCCGTAAAATGCTGTAACTACGCCTAAGAGAGCCAGTGGAACAAGTATATCAGATGCTGTAGCTGGGTTAGCTATTAAATTAGGATTGCTAGCTAGTATTGTTAAGAAAGATATTCTGAGGATAGCGTATGCCCCTGCTTCAATAATTATTCCACTTAAGAGAGAAGACATAGGCGCGGGGGCTTCTCCATGTGCGTCAGGAAGCCACGTGTGTACAGGAAAGACAGCCATTTTTACGGCGAAGCCGAAGGTGAGGAACGCGAATATGTATATCCAGAAGTCTAGTATTTTGTCGTATATCAGCTTTATTTGAAACAGTTCTAGTCCCTGGCCTCCTGTAAGCATTGCAAGCAGACCTAAGGCTACTATAATGAATATAGCTCCAGTATGAGTGAATATGAAGAACTTAAATGCTATTTTAGCAGGGTCACGGTAGCCCCATCGAGCTATTATGAAGTACGATGGTATTAACATGAATTCCCAGAAAATGTAGAAGGCTAGTAGGTTGGCTGAAATGAATACTCCTAGTAGTCCTGTGAAGAGTAATGAGAGCAGTGCATAAAAAGCAGGTTTTTCTCTAGTTATATAGCCTGCGGAGTAGAGTGCTGAAAAGAAGAAGAGAACTGAAGTTGTTAGAGCTAAGATATAGCTGAGCCCGTCTATGAAGAGAGTGAACTTTATTTTAGCTGCTTGTGGTGTAATCAAGTTTATCCACTCGTATTGCTCTACGTACATACCGGACTCTGTTTTCTTGAAGAAGAAAGCATAAGAGTACAGTGCAGGTACTACCAAGGACTCTAACAGCAGTAGCGCTAAGCCTGTTTTCTTAGAGTTTTTCTCAGCTATGTAGATTATTGGAGCCATTATTACAGGTATTAAGAGACCTGCTAACAGAATCATACTAAACACCCATAATTACAAGCAATACTATTATAACTAATACTATTAATCCCGAAAAAGTATAAATCATAAAGGAGGAAAGCTTACCCGTGTGAATTCTTCTAATAGTGTTTCCTAAGAACACTGCTCCTCTAGCGATAACGTAGTTAAGCGAGTCTAGGCTTCTGTCGACCACATACGAGACTGCGCATAGCACTTTTGCTAGAGCAATGCTTCCCCCTATTTGAACTAGGTTTAGCGCTTTCTCGACATACCAGGCAGTAGTAGAGAGCACTTTTGCTAGAGCAATGCTTCCCCCTATTTGAACTAGGTTTAGCGCTTTCTCGACATACCAGGCAGTAGTAGAAACTATTTTCACAAAGCCTCTGACAATTATTTGCTCGTAGACGTAGTCGAAGTAATACTCGTTAAACAGTAGCGTATATATGGGCTTTATGGCGGGATGAGATACTATTGACTCTGGAGGCAGTTTTCTAGCAAAGTAGACAATATAGACTATTCCGAAGGCGAGTGCTATAAGTGCTACTGATGTAGCTGGAACAAGTATATTGAACGCTCCGCTGTGGCTGTGCTCTATTTGATATGATTCTGCTATTAGGTGTTTAAGAGGATGCAGTCCTTCTTCAATAACACCTGATAGAACTGCTCCGAGTGTAAGAATGATTAGAGGACCTGTCATCACTACGGGAGATTCATGAGGCTTATGTTTTTTCACTTGTTCGCTCTCCGGTGCGAGAAATGTTAAGTATATCATTCTAAAGGCATAGGCTGCTGTGAGGAAGGCGGTCACTGTTAGAAGTAATGAAACTACGCTTTGTCCTGAGAGACTAGCTATCTCCAGTATGAGATCTTTGCTAAAGAATCCATTAAAGGGAGGAACTCCTGCTAGACTCAGGGCTCCAACTACCATTGTAACGTATGTTATGGGCATGTATTTCTTGAGCCCTCCCATATGTCTCATATCACGTGACTCTACTGCGTGAATGACGCTTCCAGCACAGAGAAAGAGGAGCGCCTTAAATAGAGCGTGGCTTTCTAAGTGAAATACTCCAGCATACCACGCCTCCCATTCTTCAGCGATAAATCCCGCTAAGCCGAGTACGGAAAACATGTATCCAAGCTGAGATATCGTTGAAAAGGCTAAGACAGCCTTTAGGTCGAAAGTAACGAGAGCCATTGTAGCGGCTATAAACGACGTTATTGCTCCAACTAGAGCTACCACTGTGAAGAACTGGCTTAATAGTGTTGCTTCAACAACTTCTGCTCCTAATATTCTTGGATAGAAGAACACGAGTGTTTCAAGCCTGGCTATAAGGTATACTCCAGCCTTAACCATTGTAGCAGAGTGAAGTAAACAAGAGACCGTCGTAGGGCCTTCCATCGCTGCTTTAAGCCATACGTGGAGCGGTAACTGAGCACTTTTACCTATGCTTCCGCCAAAGCTTAGGAGGAGTATTAGTGTGAGAAGAGCTCCTAGAGTATGTGCGTGTTTAGCAAAGTACAGGAAGTCGAGCGACCCTAAGTGAAGAGCTATTAAACATATTGCTGCTAAGAAGAAGACGTCTCCGAGCCTAGTAGTAATGAACGCTTTGATTCCGGCTTTAGATGCCTCAGGGCGTTCATACCAGTGCCCTATTAGCATACATGAACATATGCCAACTATTTCCCAGCCTATGTACAATAGGTAGAAGTTTCCTCCTAGAACTAGAATGAGCATTCCTCCGGTGAAGAGAAGCAGAAACACGTAGTACCTTATTAGTCTCTTGTCGCCATGCATATAACCCTTTGAATAAATAAGGACTAGGGAGGAAATGAAGGATACTATAATGGCCATTAGTATGCTCAGCGGATCTAGTAAAAATTTTGTGGCGAAGAGGGGTACTTGGAAAAATGGATAATTATAGGGGGTATAGTCTACTATTACGTAAGGTCTCTCATGTAGTTCACCGTAGTAGAAGTAGGCTGTAGTTAGTGTAAATCCAAGGGTAATTAATCCTGCGGCTATCGCTAAACTTTCTGCAGCTCTCTTAGACATCCTTGAAGACAATATTACTAGAGGTATAGCAGCGAATGGTATTAGTAATGACAGCGCCAGCGACTGTGCTAGCGGCTCCATTTGATCACCCTAGCGGTAAAGGAGATACATATTTCTTTAAAAAAGTAGCGCTCAGCACTAGTGAAAAACATATATACAGGTATTTAACCCTCTGAAATCACGTGGTTTGCTAAGTTAAAGGAATATTTTACAGAGTAACCTAAACATGTTTTTCAGAAAGTAGTGCTTAAAATAACTGCTTAGATAAACATTACATAAAGAGGAAAGTTATTAGTGGAGGATATATTCCTGCTAGCAACAGTAGGCATACTAGGATCATTAAGGGAACTAAGTAGCTCCTACATACTCTTCTAGGACACTCAACTTTTTCTCTTTCATATACACAGAAGTACTGTACTATTCTTAGACCATAGGCAGCTGAAACAACAAAAAGTATAGCTGCAATTACAGCAACATATACTAAGACTTGATTAGCCGTCGATGCTATAGCCGATATTACAAAGAACTTAGCAATGAATCCCGCGAGTGGAGGAACTCCGAAAACAGACATAATGCAGATCACTGTCATTACTGTAAGGAGAGAATCTTCTCTCACAAGTCCTCTAGCAGAGTCAAGTGTATCAACTCCCCTTTCCTCCACGAGACCTATTAAAGCTACTGCAGTAGCTAGTGAAATATTGCTTACTGCAATAAAGTATGCTAAGGGAAGAGCATAGCTCGCAGTCTCACCTATAGGGGGAGTTTTGAGGGATACGAAGAACAACGATAGCAAAACTATATAACCAGCATCAGCTACAGCACTGTAGCCAAGTATCCGCCTAAGCTTTCTCTGAACGAGTGCCGATGCTTCTCCTACGAGGATAGAGAGTATGGAGAAAACTATAAGAATCAGCATAGGGAGAGTTAAGACTCCTAGTGAAGCTGGAAGCAAGCTGTATACACCAATTATTCTAGCTATAGCGTATGCTCCAGCTACTTCAAGTGTAAGTACCATTAGTGATACAGCGTGTGGTCGAGAGCCTGTGTATACGTCAGGTAACCACATATAGAAAGGTGGAAGACCTATTTCTATGCCGAGACCAGCTACTATTAACGCAAAGGAAAGTAGCGCCAGTACGAGCTCGAATCCTTTCACTCTGCTTAGAGCAGTCATTGCCTGGTCGAAGTTTAGAGTGATTATTGAGGGTTTCACGTATGGCGTTAGAGAGATATAGATCAAGATTATAGAAATTAACATGAATATTGAAGATATTAAAGCCATGAATATCATTTTAATAAGAGCCTCTCCACTTTCCTCCTTTTTCGCTTCAAAAGAGAGTACACCGATAACGCTAGCTGTCGCTGCTTCCCACAGTATGAGGAATACTAGAAAGTTGTTTGAAACTGTTACGAATATTGTCGTCGCTATGAGAGAAAGGGCGAGTGCTATAAAGTCTCCGCTTTCTTTGAGCTCTAGATCTATTTTCTGAATAGAGTGGATCAACATTAATGAAGCTGCTGATAGTATAATGAAGTTAATGAAAAGTGATAGAGAATCTACAGCAGCAGCTTTAAATAGACCTCCGCCGAAGTAGACTAGTCTTCTTTCTAAAACAGAATATTCCCTGAAAGCACTGTAGAAGAAGAACAAGGCTAGTAAATATGTAGCAACGATCCAGGTAATGGCTACTTTTCTATTTCTAAAGCCTTTTAGACGAGACAGTACAGCATAAAGTACTGCCGAGGAGTATATTGTAGCTAGCTCTAATATTATATTCATGGAGACGCTCATAAGACCTCACCCCCTAAGCCTACTCATATCATCAATACTTCTAGCTCTAAATCTTCTATAGACTAGTAAAATACAGGCTAAGAGTATTCCTGTCATACTCGAGTCGAGGAAGATGAGCAGTATCAGAAAGGTCTGCCCAACATATATTCCAAGATAGTTGCTATATAGCAGCACTAAGGCAAGTAGCACCAGTGCTGAAAAAACGATTATTTCTAAGGATATGAGTACTTTAGCCCAGCTTTTTCTCGAAAGTAGTCCGTAAACACCGACTGCTAAGAGAACAATACTAAAGTACAAGTAAATATTTAGATAGCTCACGCTCTCTCACCCTCCTTCATAATAACTCTTAAGCTCAAGGCGAGAGCTAGAATAAAAATACCGTGGGCTAAAATCAGGGGGATGGCGCTTTCATGTAGCCCAAGAATTGTTTCAGGTGGTTGAGAAAGAGAGCCTATACGTCCTATTGCTGTGAAAAGTGCTATTGCTAAGATTACCGCAACAACTGCTCCTCTAACTCTCTTGTAATCCTTTTCCTCAGAGCTGAGGGAGTAGAGAACTGCTATGAAAGCAAATGAGCCTAAGCTCAGAGCCAGAGTCATGAGGGCTAGTGCTAAGAGACGGCTATGTATCATAAAGCCGGTCAAGCAAACGGCAAAGAACACGAAGAACAGCAGTGATCTAGAGGCTCTTTTTTCCTCTATTGCCATTAAGGCAGATATTACGGCTGCTACTCCAATAAGTACGGATATTAGTATATCTATCATTTCTTCTCACCCACCTTCAGAGGCTTTACTCTCTCCTTAGGTGTAATTATCTTAAGCTCATTTTTATTATAAGCAGCTATTTCGAATTCCCTTGAGCCTGTTATTGCTCCAAATCTACATACTTCTACACACTGGTGACAGAACATGCAGCGGTCTAAGTGAAATATAGGAATTCTTCTCTTCACTTCTTTAATCATTATCATTTCGATTGCGCCGCTAGGACAGTAGATTGCACAGAGTCCGCAGCCTACACACTTGTCTACATCATAAACTATTTTTCCTCTTATATTTGGCGAAGGTTTTGGAGGCTCATATGGATACTGCTCTGTTACAGGTTTTTTGAAAACTGTTTTCACTACAGTAGGTACGAGTTTAGGTATTATCTTCATAGTAGTACACCCGGTAAAGCCTTAATTATAAAGAGTAGGGAGAGTGAGAAGAACGAAAGAGGTATAATGTACTTCCAGAACGCGTCGAGCAGATTATATATCCTTATCCTAGTAGACGCAGCCTCTATCGTGAATAGTATGAAGAGCACTAGTAATGCCTTAAGAAACATTTCGACACTACTTGCTATCACTAAGACTGCTGAGAGAGGCTTTACTATTACTCCGAAGAAGAGGGAAGCCGTAAAGAATGATACGTAGACCATCTGCAGGTCTTTAAACAAGTCTAAGAAAGCTAGTTTTCGCCCAGAGATCTCTGTAATATAGCCTGCAACTAGCTCTGTTTCTGCGTGAGGAATGTCAAAAGGATCTTCTTCTAAATCAGCTTGTTGTGCTAGAAGAAATAGTATGAAGGCGAATCCGTGGGGAATTAGCAGGAGGGGGTTTGATATAACAGCTGAAGATATTTTCTCAGATATTGTTGCTATACAGAGACTCTCGGCTTCAAAAGCAGGTACTAGAGCTAGCGCTATAGCAGCTATATCAAAGCCCACTATCTGTAAGAGAAGTCTTGCTGCTCCAGCTTTCGTAAAGGAGCTTCTGAAAGTCCAGCCAACTAGGTATAGTAGTAGTGAAGCTATAGACGAAATGAATAGTACTAAAAGAAGGTCTCCTTCGAAAGAGAATATAGTGTAACCTGTTACAGGAACGAAGAATAAGCTGAATATGAAGAGAGTAGGTGCGACGAGCAGAACTAAGGTGAGCATTTTTTGGTCACCTGTCGTTACCTCAATATCTTCCTTGAATAGGAGCTTTAAGAAGTCTGCCAAGGGTTGCAAAATACCTCGAAAACCTGTATAAGTAGGGCCAAGCCTACTCTGCATTCTAGCTACTAATTTTCTCTTATACCACTCAAAGAATATCGCCAGTACGACTAAATACATCAGTCCAGGGAAAACTACGACTTCTACTAATTTAAATAAATCCATTCTCTCACCTACTCCAATACATCCTCTTTATTTCACCTAAGGAGAGTTTCATAACTTTTCCAGAGGAAACATCGACAAACGTCAGTCTATCAGTACAAGAGAAGCACGGATCTATCGACACTAGTATAGCTGGTACATCAGCTATAGTGTGTCCTATGAAAGTAGGGGCTATCGCTAATATATTAGCGAAAGTAGGTGTCCTCACTTTAAGTCTGTACGGCTTAACGTCACCTTTACAGAAAACATGGTGGATAAGCTCTCCTCGAGGAGCTTCAACTCTACTTAACCCCTCCCCGGCAGGCAGTCGTGGAGGAACCTTTACTCTTATCTCTCCTCCGGGCAGGTGCTTTAGAGCATACCTTATGATGTTTATTGATTCAAGGGTCTCGTCTACTCTAACCATCATTCTAGCCCATGAATCGCACTCCTTGTACCTAATCACGTTGAAGGGGATTTCATCGTATGCCGCATAGGGGTCGTGCGCCCTTACATCGTAGTCTACATTAGATCCACGGGCTGTAGGTCCGACAGCACACCTCTCGATAGCATCTCTGGTTTTTAATACACCCATATTAACCATTCTTTCTCTATAAAGAGGATCTTCCTCGAGCACTTTCTTGTGAAACCTTGTATCCTTTTCTACCTTATCTAAAACCTTTAACATTCTCTCTTTCTGCGTATTATTTATGTCGCGTCTAACTCCTCCAATCGTATTGAATGCTGAGGTCACTCTATTTCCTGTGACATCTTCTATTATGTCCATTATTGCCTCTCGGTCTCTCCAGAGGTACATGAATTCAGTTTCCCACCCGAGGAGCTCGGCTGCTACTCCGAGTATTAGGAGGTGGCTGTGAATACGGTTTAGTTCATGTACTATGACTCTCAGATACTTGGCTCTTTCAGGCACTTCTATTCCAGCCATATCTTCTACTGCCTGTACGTAGCATAGGGTATGAGCGACATTACATATTCCACAGATTCTTTCAGTAAGGTATATGTTCTGAATGAAGTTTTTAGACTCGGCGAGTTTCTCTATACCTCTGTGGATGAAACCTATCTTGACGTCAACATCAACTATTATCTCGCCGTCTACTTTGAACCTGAATCTTTCAGGCTCGTGTAGAGCTGGATGCTGGGGACCGAAGAGTAGGTCTACGGCATATGACATGCTATCACCTCTTCTTCCTTAAGGGGAAGTAGTCTTTTGGGAAGTGTTCGGGCAAAATAAATGATTTTTTCAGATGATTATTTCCCTTAAATATTATCCCAAATAAGTCATATACTTCACATTCGTTGAAGAGGGCTCCTGGAATGACTCCGACTATTGAAGGGAGTTCAGGTTTATCTGAATTTACTTTAACTTTAAGCACTAGCGCTACTTTAGGACCATGTAACCACAAGTCATAAAACACTTCAAGGTACTCAATGTAGTCGACAGCCGAGATTGTTGTCACATGTATATCTCCAAAGGATTCTTTAAGAGCTTTAACTACCTTATCTACAGCTTCGGCTTTAACTTCAACTATATATAGTCTATCTCTTTTCTTTTTAGCGTCTACTAGGTAGTCTTTTAGGCAGTTCTGTAGTTTTTCAAGGAAATTATCTTCACTCATTTAGCTTCACCCTTAAGCTTCTGAAGGAGTAAGACAACGCCTTTTATAATTGCTTCAGGGCGCGGAGGGCACCCCGGTACATAAACATCTACAGGAATTACTGTGTCTACACCTCCTTTAATAGTGTAGCCGCCTCTAAAGACTCCTCCGCTGCACGCACATGTCCCTACGGCTATCACAAATTTAGGCTGCGGGACTTGCTCATATATTCTCTTCACTCTCTCAGCCATCTGCTCTGTCACAGGACCTGTTACTAAAAGAACATCTGCGTGTCGTGGAGAGCCTACAAGCTTTATTCCGAATCTCTCTACATCGAACCGCGGAGTCAGTGCGGCTAGTATTTCTATGTCGCAGGCATTACAGCTACCCGTGTTTATGTGGTAAATCCAGGGAGATTTCATTCGGGACCAGAGGGCTAATCGGTATATTGACATGTCTTCACCTCAGTATAATCAAACATGCGATAAGCACTATAATTAGGTAAAGAGAGAGTACTGAGTAAAAGAGAGGAGAGTTTTTAAGTAGAATTAGGGCCAGACCCGTGATTACTGGTACGGAATCAAATATAGCGAATGCGAGAATATACTTAAAGTAAGTTATAGAGAAGTTATCTAAAGTAAACATTTCTCTTTCTCCGCAGGCAAAAATTTTTCTCTTATCACCTTCCTTAGGATTTCTTGGAGCCAGCTTACCTGCGGCAAAGTAGGTTACGGCTAACAATACAAATGTTAAAGCTAGGGAGATCAGTATGATTAGACCATCCTCCATAGCCTACCTCCATCGTAAGAAGTAGCAAGTATACTAATAATTAACGGTTCATCCTATCAAGAAAATTTAAGGAGAGTTTGGTAGTAGTAAACTGTTATTGATTTTTTTGTCCATAAGTCTAGTAAGTACTGTAAAGCACTTACTGAAGCTCGATTCTCTTGGTTTCGGGAAGTAGCCATATTAACATGGATGCTATGTACGCTGAGACTGCAGCGACTGGGAGAGCACTCTCCCGGCCCTACGATGAAGCGAAACAATAGTAGTTCATAGAAAGTTCTTGAGAGAGCTATCCCTATAGTCGCCGCACCGCGGATGAGTAGCGATGCCATTAGCACCTTTACTCTACCGAACTTATCGGCGGTTATGCCGGATCCTATACCTCCTATAACGGTTCCTATTAGTCCTGCTGAGATAGCTAGTCCAAAGGCTATTCTATCAATATTAAGCGTAGTCATTATCGGTATTGCTAGCACGGAGAACAACATGAAGTCAAATGCTTCAAAAGCCCAGCTCAACATTACTGCTACTACGGTGTGCAGTGCTCGCCCTTTAAGTTGCTAGATGACATGAAGCTGGTTTAACTGAGGGAGTATAAATTCTTATTTTAAAAGTAGTGTGAAAAAGAAGTTTAGTATAGATATACTTAAGGTATATTTAGAGTATACTTTTGCTAATAATCAGTTTTATTTCTCAATTACCTGAAATACTTTCTTAAGTAGCATCCAGCCGTGGTCAAGTAGTCCTAAGCTTCCTTTGCAGAAGCATTCTTTTTCCGAAAACTTAGATAATCCATCGGGAAGTATATCAGGAGAGTATACTAGAAATGGTACTGGATCATCTGTGTGTGCTTTTACACTATAGGGAGTAGCGTGATCTGATGTAACTAAAATTGCGGTCTTATTTAAGTCAACTCTTTTTAAGAGAGGTTTAATGAAATACTCATCTATGAGCTCTATAGACTTCACTTTTTTCTCTAGCTTTCCGTCATGCCCTGGTTCATCTGGGCCCTTAAGATGTACGTATACTACATCACTTTCCTTTAGTAAGGTTAAAGCCTTATCTAGTATAACGCTATACTCTCTTCTCTTATCTGGCAAGAGTTCTACTTCAGCTACACTCATTTGAGTTAGTCTCGCTATGCCTTTCTCTACAGGCATTTCAGCTATAGCAGAGAACTTTTTCCCTGAGTAAAGCTCAGAGATCGGAGGTATTCTAGGTAGCCTGTTTCCAGCGTCGCGGAGCAGTATTATATTTGCAGGGAGAAGACCTTTCTTCTTTCTCTTTAAGTTTACTCTATGATCTTTAAGGGCTTCGAACACTTTCTGCGTGAAGATATTCGCTAGCTCAGCTGTCCTCTTAGCTTCAAGACTGTCGTTTAGTGGAGTACAGGGAGCAACTATCGGTTCGTAGCTCTTAACCGCGATAGAAATAGGACCTTCTTTCCTATACGCAGGGTCAGTATTGCTCACATTTCCAGAGAGCTTGTACTTATCGCTCCCTATAACAACGACTGCTCTATGTCCCACTGTGGCTACGACTTTAGCGTAAGCGTCGTACTTCCCTAGGTCAATGTACCTTACTGACTTAGCTAGTTCTTTTGCTTCCTCTGATGTCAAAGATCGTCCACATCTTCTGTCGATAATTTTTTTACCGCTGTCATCGACTGTAGCGAAGTTAGCTCTAAAAGCTACTTCGTATTCCTCTCTAATTCTTATGCCTGCTCCCAGAGCCTCTATAGGACCTCTCCCCGTATACTGCTTATGAGGATCGTAGCCTAGGATAGAGAGTACTGCTGAGTCGCTTTCTGGAGCTATTCCTCTAGCTATAGTGAAAACCATTCCTCCTTTTGATTTCCTGGCAAGAGAGTCGAGCGAGGGTTTTTTAGCTACTTCATATGATGTAGGCTTATCCACGAGCCTGTCAGCCGCTCCGTCTAATACTACGTATAGTAGTTTCATTGAGAAGAGAAACAGAGATTAGTAATTAAATTTAGTGTTTTCGATAAGGTGAGTTTTAGACAACTTATCTTAGTCCTATTGAAAGGTATTGTTTATTAAGTGGTGTTTTTCTAGAAAATGGGGTAAGGTGGACTTAAATGAGTGTTGAGCGCCGAGGTGTCATAAGGAAGGTTAGCGGGCCTGTAGTTGTTGCTGAAGGTATTCCCGACATTAAGCTGGGAGAAGTAGTTGATGTTGGTAAGGAAAGGCTTATTGGTGAAGTCGTCAGGATTTCTGAAGGATACTTCACAGTACAAGTCTACGAGTCTACAAGTGGAATAAAGCCTGGAGAACCCGTATATGCTACAGGTAAACTGCTAGTAGCAGAGCTGGGACCCGGATTAATGAGCACTATTTTCGACGGAGTCCAGAGACCCTTAGAGGAGATACTCAAGAGGGCTGGAAGCTTTATTAAGAGAGGAATAAAAGTAAATGCGCTTCCGAGAGATAAGAAGTGGTACTTTAAGCCTGTAGTTTCTAAGGGAAAGAAGGTAGAGGGAGGAGATATCATAGGCTCAGTCAAAGAGACTCCTCTCATTGAACACAAGGTAATGGTACCGCCGGGAGTGCGCGGAGAGGTAGTAAAAATTGAGGAGGGAGAATTCACTATAGAAGAGCCTGTAGCCATTATCAAGAGTGACAGCGAGGAGATTGAAGTAAAGATGTACCATGAATGGCCCGTAAGAGTACCAAGACCGTTCAAAAAGAGACTCCCACTAATAGTACCATTAATTACAGGTCAGAGAGTCCTAGATACATTCTTCCCGATAGCTAAAGGAGGAGCAGCGTGTATCCCAGGCGGATTCGGCACAGGAAAAACAGTCACTTTACATAAAGTGAGCATGTATAGTGATGCTGACATAGTTGTCTACATCGGATGCGGTGAACGAGGAAATGAAATGTGTGAATTACTCACAGAGTTTCCTAGGCTAATAGATCATAGGACTAAGCGCCCATTAATTGAAAAGAGCATAATGATAGCCAATACATCTAACATGCCTGTATCAGCTAGAGAAGCTTCAATTTACATGGGAGTCACTATGGCTGAATATTACAGAGACCAGGGTTATGACGTGGCCCTAATAGCTGACTCTACATCAAGATGGGCCGAAGCTCTTCGAGAGATCTCGGGAAGGCTCGGTGAAATGCCTGTTGAAAGAGGTTTTCCAGCATACTTACCTGATAGAATAGCTGAGTTCTATGAGCGAGCGGGACGAGTAGAGTGCTTAGGAAGACCGAAGAGAACAGGGTCCTTGACTATTATGGGAGCTGTTTCTCCACCTGGAGGAGATTTCAACGAGCCTGTCACAATACATACGCTGAGGTTTGTTGGAGCAATGTGGGCTCTTTCAACAGACCTTGCCTACAGAAGACATTTTCCTGCCGTAGACTGGCTCAAGAGCTTCAGTCAGTACGCGGAAATAGTCGAGGAGTGGTGGTCCAAGGAAGTGTCAGAAGACTTCGCGCGATATAGGCGCCGAGCCTTAAACTTGCTCACAGTGGCATCGGAGATAGAGGCCATAGCTTCGATAGTGGGGGAGGGAGCGCTACCCGATGATCAGCGGCTTATACTGCTTACGGCTGAAATAATAAAGGAAGGTTTCCTCCTGCAGACAGCTATGGAAGGTGTAGATGTCAGATGTCCTCCGCTTAAGCAGTACCTCTTGCTGAAAATGATGATGGACTTTTACGATAAGGCCTATATGCTCATTAAGCGCAGAGTCCCCATAGACGAGATAGCGGAAATGCCCGTGGTCTTCGAAATGATGAGAGTGAAGGAGGATGAAAGAGATCTTGAGGCTGTAAAGGAGCTATATAAAAGAGTTATGGAGGCTCTTAGTAATATAGCTAAAAAATATAATATTCCTCAAGAGGCTTTGAGTAGGGGTGTCTGAGTGAGTAAGATTTATGATTTAATTAAAGAACACCAGGGTAAGTGGCTTAAGGGTGTGCGAGAAATAAAGGGTTCTCTAATGTATGTAGAAAATGTAGGAGAAGTAGGTTACGATGAGGAGGTTAGAATAATAGGTGTAGATGAAAAAGAGAGAGTAGGAAGAGTTCTTGAGACTAGCCAAGAAGAGGTAGTGGTACAGATACTTGGAGATAGAGCAGGATTGACTATAGATTGCCTCGTATATTTCACCGGAACAACCTTCAAGATAACAGTCTCTGAGGAAGTTCTCGGACGAATGTTTAATGGAAGATTCGAGCCCATAGACGGGCTTCCTCCTATAACGTTTGGGGAGAGAAGGGAAATCATAGGAGAACCTATAAATCCCGTAGCTAGAGAGTATCCACACGACTTCATACAGACAGGTATTTCTGCCATAGACGGCAGCCTAAGCCTTGTAAGAGGACAGAAGCTACCTATCTTCAGTATTTCAGGTCTACCTCACAACATGTTAGCGGCTCAGATAGCTCGACAAGCAACTGTAAGAGGAAAAGAAGAAGAGTTCGCAGTAGTCTTCGCAGGAATTGGTCTGCGAAGCGCTGAAGCAGAGTACTTCATAAAAGAGTTCACTAGGTCTGGAGCCATCGAGAGATCAGTAGTTATACTCAACCTAGCTGAAGACCCGGCCGTAGAGAGACTAATGACCCCTAGAATAGCATTAACAGTCGCAGAGTATCTTGCGTTTGACTTAGAAATGCACGTACTAGTTATACTCACCGACATGACCAACTACTGTGAAGCTCTTCGAGAAATGAGCGCTGCCAGAGGCGAAATTCCAGGACGTATGGGGTATCCAGGATACATGTACTCTGATCTAGCCACAATATACGAGAGAGCGGGAATAATTAAAGGTAAGAAAGGCAGCATAACGCTACTTCCCATACTCACAATGCCAGGCGGAGACCTTAGACATCCTATACCTGACTTAACAGGCTATATCACCGAAGGACAGATAATACTTAGCCAAGAGCTTCATGCACGCGGAATATATCCACCAATAAACGTTTTACCAAGTTTAAGCAGACTCATGAAGGCTGGAATAGGACCTGGTAAAACTAGAGAAGACCACAAGTATGTCGCAGAACAGCTATACGACTTCTACTCGAGAGGAATAAAGGCAAGAGACTTAGCGAGAATAGTTGGAGAAGTAGGCTTAAGCCCAAGAATGAGAAGATTCCTTAAGTTTGCAGATGAATTCGAAAACAAGTACGTCAAACAAGGTGTCTACGAAAACAGAAGTATTGAAGAAACCTTAAAGATAGCATGGGAGATACTAGCGCTCTTACCTGAGGAAGAGCTTATTAGGATACCGAGACATATCATATCAAAGTATCATCTAGGACGTAGAGGATAAAACATGGGCCTTACTTCATTAAGATATTTACCAGCGTCTAGAGGAACACTACTAAAGCTACGTCGTCAACTTGAGTTAGCAAAAAGAGGGAAAAGCGTACTAGAGATGAGGAGAGACCAGTTAGTAAAAGAAATTTTCACACTAATAGATAGACTTAAAGAGAGGCCAAAAATTGAGGAAAAGTACATAAAGGCATTAGAAGATTTAAGTTTACTGCGCTTGAAAAGGGGTGAAGTAGAATTTTTTTCGATAGTATCCTTAGTGAGACCTCCAGTGCTGGAGGTATTAGCCATAAGTATTGAGGGAGTATCTGTGCCTCAGATAAAGATTCTTAGGAAACCAGACTACTCTCTCGTAAAAGATCCTGAATACAGAACACTGCTTGAAAACGCTTGGCAGGTAATTGAAGAACTAATAGAGGTAACTAACATAGAAATAGCTGTAGAGAAACTATGCGCGCAACTGAGCTATATAAATAGGGTAGTAAACAGTCTTGAAGAAAACTTCATACCTAAACTAGAGGAAACAATAAGGTATATTGGAGAGAAAATTGAAGAAGAAATGCTAGAAGAATTTGTTAGGCTTAAGAACATAGCGAGGTGATACTATAAAAGACTATTTAGTTGTAAGGACTCATGGTCTTAAATCACGCTTACTAACAAAGAAGAACTATGAAGATCTGGTTTACAGCAGAGCTAGCTTAGCTCATTTCGGCTACTTAGAGGCTCCTGAAGAACATTACACTCTTCACGAAATATTAGACAAAATAACTCAGAAATATATTCAACGTATAGAGTTCCTATCAAAGACACTTACTGAGACATCAAATTTCTTTAAAATGTTCCTCGAAGAACTAGAAATAGAGAACATAAAAGCTAAAATAAGAAGTATTTACGGAAGTAGGGAGAAGAAAGGATATCTTTACCCATATTCTCATTTCATCTCTCTCACTATTCTTAAAAGGGCCGCTACACTATATGAGCTAGAAAAATTACTTGAGAAGACTCCTCTTAAGCTTCCATTAAGGAAGCTTGCAAAAAAGAATCCTCAGCTGCCGTTATTGGCCCTAGACTCTCTATATTATATTCTTTTAAAAAATTCCTTGAAAGTAAGTAGAGATAGCCGAAAAGAGATACTTGAGCTAATAAATTATGAGTCTTTAATAAAGCTACTTTACTGGATATTAGTAATAGGGAAAGAAAACCTAAGGAATAGAGAAATATTAAGCATATTAAAGAGCCTTTATCCCAAAGAAAGAGCTTTAACAATATCTCTAGAAAGCTTAGCCACTAAGTTAAAGCTAGATTATAATAAAATAATTAATAATTTAAAATTAAATAAAATATCAGAAATATTATTACTAGCAGAATCTAATCTCATTAAAAGAGCGAAGCATAAAGCACTATTTAACGCAATTACAGCAGTATACGTCTACTATTATATGCTACTTTGCAGGAATGAGCGCAGGAACCTTGAAAAAATTATTATTGGAAGAGAGCTCAAGCTGTCTCCGCAGGTGATACTTTCTTCTTTAATTTATCCTCCTTAACTTAGATTTTCCCCAGTATCATTACTGCTATTAGCAGACCATAGATAGCTATACCTTCAGCTAAGCCTCCTAAAATCATTATATACGTTTTCAATTCCGGCCTCTCTGCCGCTGCGGCAAATCCTGCTTTAGCTACTGCAGATAAAGCCATACCTGCAGCTAAACAGCTTACGCATACTGAAATTGCGGCAGTGATAAACGGAAAAGCTTCAGAGGGAGCAGTGAGAGATTTAGTAGCCTTAGGAATACTTTTCCTACATGCCTGGTTAACTGCATATACGTGAAGAGAGACTACAGTCAAGGCTGCAACTAAGTTTATAATTATTAGCAGTCTTACGGCAGTTCTCTCCGATATCTTCATATTAATCACGCAGAAGACTAATCTCTTCTACTTATAAATATTGCTTTGCGAGCATGTATATCAAGTCAAAATACTTTAAGACTATATTCGAAATCACTTCAGGCATAAAGGTTACATAAATATATTCACTTAAGGAAATATGTCTAAGTCTAAGATGAAAGTACTTTTCTTGTAGCAAGAGGCTGGTAGAGCATTCCTTCTCCCTTGAAGAACTTCATGGAAAATTCGTAGTAGACTAGTCTTAAAGCCTGTATACTTACAGCGAATCCTTCGATTCCTAGGACTATAATATTCGTGAAGAAGAGGCTTACTATGGGGTTCATCATGTGTCCCATGGTCTCTGCTAAGACTCCGAATATTTCGTGTGCTATAGCGAATGCTGCTAGCCTTATGTATGATAGTGAATTTGCTGGATAAGCTATTATCATCTCCATGAGCTCTATGAATCCATGTATTATCCCCTCCTCCTCGCCCTCTATCTTTCTCTTTAGTACTCCTGATATGAATACAAGAATTATTGAAATTACTGCTACTACAGTAGCTGGAAGTACTGGGGGACTTAGAGCTACTGAGAGATTAAATCCGTGTTCCACAATACTGTATGCTATGTATATTCCAGCCAAGTAGTATATTATTCCTGCGAGACCTGTGCCTCCCAGGAAGGCTCCTATATAGTCATGAGAAATTATTTTATTAGCTACGCTCAGAGACATAGCTAGCAGTAGCTGGATTGCTCCAAAGATGAGGGCTACAGCCATTATTTCTTCTAAGTCGTGAATAGGGCTGAGGAATATTGGGTGCCATACTTCTTTTAGAAAAGCTATACCATAAAGTACTCCGAATACTACTGCTGAAAAACCGCAGCCAGTCATCAGCGCTCCCAGAATCTTTACTTGATTTTTGTTCATTCCGAGAAATTCTCTCTGTGTTATGTAGAGATACGCCCCGAAGACCGCTATAACCGCGCCTAGCCCTATGTCCCCGAACATGAGTCCGTACATTATCGTAAAGAGTACTGTGAAGAATACTGTAGGGTCTATTTCCCAGTAGTCTGGTATTCCGCGTGCAAGCGTGAGCGAAGAGAAGTATTTTAGTAGTCCTTTATGTTTAAGGCTTACTGGAGGCTTTTCTTCCCGAGAGGGTTCTCTTACCTTGAAGTAAAGCAGGCGAGGAACTTCACTCCTTACCGTGTTTTCAAGTAACTTAGAGTATTTCTTAGGTATCCACCCAGTCGCATATATTACTCCTCGCTGCCTGAATATTCTAAGTTCTCCTATGAGATTTTCCGCCTCTATACGTGCTCTCAAAAATGGCTCTAACGAAACTAATTTTTCAGATGTGGCCGAGAAAGATTCAAGGTACTCTATTATTCTTTTAATAGTAGCGCTTATCTCTAGCGGACTAGTTGCATCACCTATCTTCTCTACTAGTGAGCTAATTTCAGATAGTTTATTAAGATAAAGCTCAGCTTCCTCTGTGAGATTACTAAGCTCTATTAATCCCTCCCTTAGAGAGATGCTTCTAGCAGTTAACTCACTCGACTTGATTTTCTGAAGTCTATCTAAAAGATCTTTTCGTCCTAAAATCTCAGCAACATTGGGAAGTTTTCTGGAAATTTCTTTCTCTATAATCATACTTACTGATAACACCTTTAGTACATTGTATTTATCCTTAAGCCTTTTTAATTCCTTTTCTTTAAGAAGCCTAGTATCACCAATGAGCTGACTTAAAATTATCTTTTTCTCCTCTTCTCCTAGAGAGACTAGCCCTTTTTCAATAACATCTAAAGCTTTCTCTAGGACATGCTCAGAAAATCCTATGTTTTTAAGTATACTAAAGTCTTTAGTAGAAATGAGCCTGAGAGCTAGTTCCAGCGAAAGAGTTTTCCTTAGAATCTTAAAAGCGTTATCAATTTCGCCACTAATTTTGGTGCATACGGTGTAAGCCTTTTCAAGAATTTCTAGCCGTGTAGCATACTCTAATTCAATAGAACTCTTAATCAAATGAGCTATTTCTATTAATATATCAAATGCTCTATTCTTTATTCTAGCTAATTCTCTTTCAATATATTCAAGTGCTCTATCAGAGGTTGTGTAGCAATATTCAGGCAACTCATACTCTTTAAATCCTATTTCTTTAATCTTATTGTCTATTTCGCTGAATAGACTTCTCTTAAAGGTTATCATTAATAATGTTTTATCCTCTATTTTCACGAGATTAATAATTGCTCTAAGAGATTTGAACAAATCCTCTTTAGTTTCATAGAGTTTCCCGACATAAAGTTTATGCACTACAGCTCTTTCCTTATCTCTGAATACTATGGGATCTATATTTAAGGTATTTAAAACCTCAATAACTTTTTTGAGAAATAATTTATTTATATATTCTTTACTAAGTCTAGCTAACTCTACTATAAGAGGGTCATCTTTAGGCAAATATTTCTGTGCTTCTTTAAGAGCTTCTTCAAGGTTTATTTCCTCTGCTCGTACTTTTTTCTCCAGTATGTTCTGAAAGAGCTCTGGAATAGTTAGCTCTAACCTATATGCATGAGGATCTAAGTGCACAGCGCCTACATTAATTAGAGCACTGAGTAGCTTATCCTTATGTTCCGAAGGTACTATAATTCTGAATCGTACCATTTCTTCAGGTCTAATAGCTGTCATCAAGATCACTAGAAAGTAATGATAAGACCTTATAAACTTTAGCTACTTGTCGGATTGTTCTAGTTAAAGTTCCGTAGGTTCACTGCCTCTAGCTTATGGACAGGACAATACCGAATTAGTGAACAAGCCAATCCGAATAGTCTCCATCTTTAGTTAAAATTTAAATTTAAGAGGTGATGAGTAGAAGGGGGGCGAATTTGGGCATTATTGCAGTAGGTAAGAGTAGCACAATAGAGTCTCTGAAGTCATTAGGCATTGATACTTGTACGGTTAAGAGCTTAGATGAAGAAACTTCATTAAAGGTATGTGAGAAAATATTTAGTGCTAATGTCGTCATCATCGAAGAAGATCTTTACAATAGCCTTAAACCGAAGATCAGTGTAATAGCATCAGGTATGAAGAATCCTCCAATATTCATCATAGTCCCAGGTCCGGAGGCTAAGGAAACGAGTAGGCTTAAAGACCTCTATGCAGTATTATCTAAGGCTGTGGGGGTGAAACTGAGATGGGTGAAGTAAATCTCCTGACTACGCTTATAGAGGAAGGAAGAAAAGCAGAGCTCATAATAGAGCAGGCTAAGAGAAAGGCTCAGCAAATCATAGAAGATGCTAAGAGAAAGGCTAGGGAAATCGTAGAGAAGAAAACTGAGATAAACGAAGACGCGGTCAGAGAAGAAGAACTAAAGAAAATAGAGAGGGAGATAGAAATGCTTGAATCCGAACTCAAAGCAAGCTTCGATAAAATACACAACACTCTGACTAAAAGAAAGAGAGAGATCATCAATGCCCTACTAGAATATGTGCTTCCTTCAGGTGAGGAATTATGACTGAGGAAAGAGAAATACTTGAAGCATTAATAAAAGAAGTAAAAGAAGCAGCTGAGAAGGAGGCTCAGAGAATACTTGAAGAAGCTTCAAGAGAAGCTGAAAAAATATTAAAAGACGCGGAAAGAAGAGTAAATGAAGTTCTTAGAGAAAAAATAGAAAAAATAAGAAGACAAGTCAGAGCAGAAGTCTCGGATAAAATAGCGCTCAAGAAACTAAAGATACGTCGAGAATACTTGATGAAAAAACAGCAACTTTTAAGCAGTATACTAAATGAATTAAATAGCCAAGTAAATGAAATAATTGAGAAAAACCCTGAGAAATACAAGCAGTGTCTTCTGAAGCTCGTTATTGAAGCAGCTTTAAACATGCAGAGTGAAGTTCTTTTAATAGCTGCAGCTGCTAGAGACCTTGATTTACTAAAAGAAGTACTACCTAAAGCAGAGCAGGTGCTTTCCGAGAAATATTCAAGAAGAGTTAAATTAATAGTAGATAACAATACTATAGACGCTATAGGAGGAATTGTTGCCAGAGATCAGGAGGGAAGGGAATATTTCAATAACACTATTGAAGCGAGGTTAAGGAGAGCTAGAGACGAAGTACTTCCAGCACTATTGACGAAGTTGCTTGAATAGAAGGTTAGAAATCAGTTTTATAAATCTTTGAATCTTCTTAAATTGTGGTAATAAAAGTAGCTCTATCAGCAGTCTTCAATATTCACTACAAAGGATTTATCTACAGGGAAGTAGACGAGGTCCTAGAAAAACTCAAGATATTCCTTAGAAAAGTATACGACTACGGCTTTAAGGCTAGTATATTCATTAGCGGAGCTACAGCAGAAATAGCCAGTCGTGATAAGGAGCTCATAAAAGTAATAAAAGATGGTTTAAGAAGAGGGGACTTGGAAGTATGTAATTGCAGCTATAGCTACCCTATTTTAGCTAAACTGCCGTTAAATGAAGTAAAAGACCAGATTAAAAGGTCTCAAGAAATATTAGCGGAGGTCTTCGGAGATGTCTCTCCTGGATTTTATCCCCCTGAGTCCTTCTTTGACCCTCTCCTCCCCCTAGTGCTAAGTGAGCTAGAGTTTTCATGGATTTTACTAAACCCTACAGCATGCATACACGAATTCGGAGAAACAGTGCCTCACCTTCCAGTAGAAATTTTAGGGGTGCATAATACGCGGATAACAGGTGTTTTTACCTGCACTAAATGGGACGACTTAAACCACTTATTTCTTCTAGAAGAGCTTCCTCCTCCGCCACGAATAACAGTGATCCATCTAAGTGAAGAAGACTTGTTCTCAGTAGGTGAAGTAGATAAAAAGCTAGCACTACTTAGTGTTCTCCTGAAACATGTAGAAGCAGA
>QMSB01000022.1 GCA_003650815.1 Thermoprotei archaeon
AGTCAAGACACCCTCGAATCTGATTATCTAAGAAGTAAAACTGGTGAGAAAATAGTCAGTCTCGGAGTTAGGGCAGTAAGAATAGATACGCTGTCTATTAGCAGACGCCTTTCGAAGCGCACTCTATTCCTCTTTCCAATAACATAGTAATTTACGAGTGCTTGACTACTTAAAGAAGCTCGTAGATAAGAGATTCGAGTTCATTGGCTTTCCTCTAAAGATAGTAAAGGGAAGTGCTTCACCTGTCAGAATAGTGACGCGAATGGTTTAGTATTCTCGCCAGATTTTAGTTACTCTCCAGGCTATTTCTTCCTGTTTTTCCCATTCTCCTGTGATCTTGCCGTATGCTTTTAGTTTTATTAACTCTTTTTTAATTTCTTTGGGGATTTTGCCTGGTGGGGCATTTTCAAAAGGTGTTCCTGGAAGAGGAATGAAGGTGTGTCCTCTGACTACAGCTCCTCTTTTAGTGAGTTCATGTATTGTTGTAAGTGTTTGGTACATGTCTTCTAGTGTTTCTCCAGGTAGGCCGAACATAAAGTCTACAGAAGGCGTAAAGCCGTAGTCTAGCGCCAAGTCAACGGCTTCGTACACGTCCTCTACAGTATGCTGTCTATTTATTATGTAGAGTACTCTATTGCTGCCACTCTGCGCTCCTATTGCTAGAGTCTTGTTTACAACATATTTTGACACTACGTCTAGCACCTCTCTTGTAACGAATTCCGGTCTAACTTCACTAGGGAAGTTTCCTAAATGTACTCTTGCTCTTGGAATCGACTTAATCTCCTTGAGAAGGCGCTCTAGCTTTCTTGGGTTAGGGGATCTCCCGTCTTTAGAGCCGTATGCGAAGCCATTAGGAGCTATAAATCGTATAGTTCTCCTGCCTTCCTTCACGTAGTGTTTAGCCCATTTTCTAACGTAATCTATCGGTCTAAATCTGACAGTGTAGTTGAAGATACGGGGAGTTTGACAGTACTTACAGGAGAAGCAGCATCCTCTCATAATTTCTATTGGAGGGTAAAGCTTGTAGACGAAAGAGCATGGAGGATACTTGCTTAAATCAATAGGTTTCCTTTTCTCAGTAGTGATCACTTTTTCTCCTGTTTTAATAGCTAATCCGCTAACAGTACTTAAGTCATATTCTTCACTTAACGCTAATAGCAAATCCTTTAAGGTTTCTTCGCCCTCACCTACTACTGCTATATCAAAGCCGAGCTTCATTAGGGTATTTTTAGGAGCACCTGTGGGGTGTGGTCCTCCAGCTACTAAGAGAAGTCTGTCACGGAACTTTTTCTTTAAAGATTTCAGTATGTTAAATTCTTTAAGGTAGTAGGGTAGTTGAGTTGTCATGAGGGAGTAAAGGACAACTACTTTGTCGTACTGCGAGAGCCTGTCTTCGAGTACTTCTAAAATATTCTCAGCTAGTTCTATATCTATCTTATCTGCTACTATTGACGTCTCTAAAGCCCCGAGTAAGTAGGCTAGACTATTTGCGTTAACCTTATTGTATTTAAATAAGGCTAGTAGTGTCATCTTATTTTAAGCAGTTTCTGTAAAGTATTTACATCAATTTTTCTTACAAGTCCTTCTTTTTCTACTGAGAGAGAAGCCGCGTAGCCAGATGCTTCTCCCAAGTAACACACTATCGGCATTATCCTTATCGCTGCCTGAGCCTCATGAGTAGCAGAAATACATCTTCCTGTTATTAGAAGATTAGTGACTTTAAGAGGTACTAGGCATCTATAAGGTATTTCGTAGTAGTCTCCGGGAGGAGGACTCAGCATTATTGTTTCTTTATCTGATGGTCTCATAGGGTGTATATCTATGGGATAACATCCAGCCGCTACTGCGTCTTCAAATTTTCTCGCACTGATTATGTCTTCTGCTTTCAGCACGTATTCTCCAATTATTCTTCTAGTTTCTCTGACTCCTATAATAGGCGCGGTTTCAAGTAGGTAGCATTTCTCGAAGCCTGGAACATGTTTTCGAAGAAAGTTAACTATACTTCTAGCCTGTCTATAAGTCACTACAGTTGCTTTAGTTAAGTCTCGGCTATAGAGTCCTGAGAGCATTTGTACTCTCGTTAAATTAGCGAAAGCCTCTCCTCTCGAAGGAATACACGTGGACAAGAATATCTGATTCTGAGCGGGAATATCAGGAAAATCTTTTCTGTAGATTTTAATTAGTTTAGAGAAGCCTGCAAACGAAAACGGCTGATTTTTCTCTATAAAGCTTTCTAGGCGCTCTAGACTTACCCAGGACACGTAGTCATGAGACTTTTTCAGATAGTCTAGCATTTTCTTGAAGTCTATTCCTCCTATTCTGAACATGAGGGTCATAGGCTGGGCTACTTCTCCGTCCCCATACTCCCATGGAGCTCCAGCGCTAACCGCCAAGTCCCCATCACCTGTCGCGTCTATGAAAACTAAGCCTTTAGCTGTCTCTGCTCCCTCCTTTAAGGCTAACTCTACGTACTCTATGTGAGAGTCCCTTACTTTAGCTCTCAGAAACTTAGAGTACAGTAATACCTCTACTCCGTATTTTTCACATAGGTCGAAAAGTACCCCTTTGAGTATTTCGGGGTCAAAGAATTGACAATATTTTCCCCAGCATCCTTCCTCAGAGCGAAGATTACTTAAAATTTCTGCAAATATAGTTCCTGCTAAAACTCTATCATTTACATAGTATTTCATAAATGGGTTTACTAGTCCTAGAGTAGCACATCCTCCTAAGTAGCCATACTGTTCCACAAGCAGAGTAGCGCATCCCATTTTAGCTGATGCTATGGCAGCAGCGACTCCTGCTAGGCCGCCGCCGCAGATTACTACATCGTATTTCATATCGACGCGCCTTAAGAGTATTTAGTTATATGGACGTTATATACATAGTTTAAGGTATAGAATTTGCGTTTTTCTATGAGTTTTCTGTTGAGTTCGTAATTTTGATCGAGGAGTATTAGAGCCATGCGGCTTCTTTCTTGAGGTAGTTTTACTAAGACTTCATCTTTCAGATAGGAGCATTTGATGTCGTGTAGCTCGAGAAGGTCTCTGACGTCGGCTACTGCTTTGGGGTGTCCCTTTACTCTAAAGAGTTCTGAAGGATGATTGAGGTCTTCGCTTATAGACTGACTTACAGCTTCTTTTATGGCTTCACTTTGCTCATAGGCGTAAAGCGCTGTGTGGGCTATAGCGAGCGCGTGTATTGTTACTCTGTCAGAGAGCAAGTAGTCTCCAAGCCCAACCCCCCATGTCTCTACAAGAAGTTTTGCTGAATGTTCATAAGGCACATGAGAGCCGAGAAAGATTGCTGGAATTACTACTTCTCTATCCGCTCCTTTTTCCTCTCCAACGAACCATCTGAGTCTAGTTTTCCAGTGGCTGTATCCTTCTTCTTTAAAGGCCTCGGCAACTCGCTGCATTAAGTTTAAGGAGAGCTTTTTTATGGTAGGGCTTACCATGAAGTATGGGGTGTCTGTGAGAGAGATCATGAACTCGTCTTGACTGTCAGGCCACTGAGGAGGATAGCCTCCCTTGAAGTAGAATTCGTGCATGTCTAGGACTATGTGAGGTTTAAATCTATTCAAGAATTTATGTAGACATCTAGTTTCTTTCTGAGTAAGGTATAGCCAGTCTCTGTTAAGATCTACTCCTCTAGCGTTTACTCTAGCTTGAGTGAACGGGTTTTCCCATGATGGTTTAGGATTTTTCGAGTAAAGCTTGAAATACTCAGCTAGTCCGTCTGGGTTAGCTGCTGGAATCATTGCTACAGTACATTTTTCTAGAGCTAATTTGAGAGGAACTCCTCCTATTCTTCCTTCATCTAAGTATAAATACGTAAAATATAAAGTAGCATTTGTAGTTGCTGGTTCGTTTCCGTGTAGTCTACAGATCGCTAAGATTCTAATATCGCCGTCGCCGAGTTTAATGCAGTGAATAGCTCTGTTCTCGAGGCTAAAGCCTATTTCCTCTACTTGAGCACCCATTTTCCCCAGCTCTGCCACAGCTTTAGAGTATTCTTCATAAGACAGCACTTTAAAGAGCAGAGTCTTTCTCACAGTAATAGCTGACAACTAACATATCTAAAGCTTATCTAGCCTTAAGACACTAAATGAATGTGAGCTCGATTCTCTTAAAAGTCGGCTGCTGTGGATGGTGTGTTAAAGGAGGACGAAAAGCCTATTTCCAGAAATTCAATGTGATAGAGCTTCAGGATACATTCTATAATTTACCTAGAATTGGGCTAGCCGAGAAGTGGAGAAGAGAGGCTCCAGAAGACTTTGAGTTCTGTGTGAAGGCCTGGCAGGTAATAACTCATCCATATACTTCTCCCACATGGAGGCGGCTTAGAGAGAAGCCTGAAGGTAAGTTAGAGAACTATGGCTTCTTGCGTCCTACAGAAGAGAACTTTAGAGCATGGGAGAAGGTAAGGGAAGTGTGTAAAGCTCTCAGAGCTAAGATATGCGTGCTTCAAACTCCTCCATCTTTCGGGTATAGTGAAGAGAACGTGAGGTCTGTTAAAGAATTCTTTTCTGCAATAGCTTCTAGAGATATTGTAGTAGCATGGGAGCCTCGTGGTACGTGGAATAGAAATCTCGAGAAGATAAAGGAGATTGTAGACCAGTATGGTATAGTTCATGTAGTGGACCCGTTTAAGCGATGGTATGTCTCTGAGAGCAATATTGTTTACTTCCGTCTTCACGGAAAGAACGGTGAGATAAATTATCGCTACAAATATACTAATGAAGACTTAAAGTGGCTGTGGGAGCAGATAAGAACAAGGTGTTTAGGCAAAGAAGTATACGTAATGTTTAATAATGTCTATATGGCACAGGATGCGATGTTATTCAAAGAGATAGCGAAGACTAATCTGCTTTAACAATAAATCTACACACATGATCTCCCTTAGATACGCAAAGGCTTTCCTCAACTTCAATTTTCTTATTCCACAGAGCTGAAACGAAGCCAGCTAGCAGTCCCCTGAAGAGATTGCTTGAAGGAAACTTCTTTTCGCCATAAAATATCATGCACTCAAAGAGATCCTTAACTTCTATTACAATTTCTTTTTTATCAATGTATTTAACTATCTTATAGTCTCCGAGCCAGCCAAGAGCCCTCGCCCAGAATAAGAAGTGATTGAGGGCATCATAGTCAGAGTACTTCTTGGCAATGTCTTCGGCTATGTCTAGTCCTATTTCATATCCCAGGAAAAAGAGAAAGACTGCTCCAGCCTCTTGGAATTTCTCGTATGCTCCTTTAATAATACTTGATAGTTCTCTAAGAGTGAACGTAATTAGCCTAGCTTTTCCTAAAGTCATGGGTGTCTCAAGAATTTCTACTCTGTACACGAAGGGCAGGCCTCTGATTTCTCTAACTATTTCACTAAGACTTCTCTCTAACGACGTAACATCTATTATTGATGTTATGAAAGCTCTAGGTGACTCTGGGTGCAAAGTAATTGAGGTGCTTAACAGAGATATTTTATTACTTGCACAGTACTCAAGAAGCTTTATCATGACATCTTCTCCTGGCTCAGTCTCTATAACCATGCATACTAAGTTTTTCTGAGGAGCATAAAGTCTCTTTAAATGTTCAGAGTGAATGATTGCGTGTCTCAGCTTTTGCATAGACGTATAGTTAGAAAAGAGGTTCTATAAAAATATATTGCATGAAAAAATAGGTTTAATTATAAATCAAATAATATTATTGACTAGCCTGAAGATTTTTGCATGCCAAAAATTAAGTTTTCTAACATATCTACTGTTTTCTTAGCTCTATCTAGGAGCTCTAGTACACTAGACCTATAGCTCAGAGAGTTACGTATAAGAGGATTTTCGAATAGATCGCCTGAAGTATATAAAAAGTTGTATTCTAGCTCGTAAAGGTCTTCAGCTAAATCTTCGCAGTACTCGGCTATTTCGTTTAATGCTCTTAAGGAGATATCTATAGCTAAAGATGCTTTATAGATAGCTTTAATTAGATTATTCTCATTTATAGCGTTTTCTGCGTCTTCAAGACATTTAGATGCGGTCTCGAACATTGAGAAAACGTCTTCTTCAGAAAGGCCGGACTCGAACTCATTTAATATTTCAGATAATAAAAAGTCTTTATCGTAAACTATGGTTCCTGAAAGACATCGTAGGAAAGTTAAAGCCTCTTTAGGGTCGTCAATAATATTCTCGAGAACGACAATATCTGAATGAACTTTAGTAAATTTAAATGGATTTTGTGAGAGCACTCTCATAAGTCTTACTCTAGGTGGATCTAAGTTTTTCTCATTATGCTCTATAATTACAGTTATTTTTAATCTATCTACTCTTATGTCCTCGAGCACTATGCTTAATAAATTGTCTTTAAACTCTCTTTTGATCCTATCGACTATCTGTGACACTAATGATATTAAGTATTCTTCGAGCATAGAGCTCAGCACTCTTCTCCTTACTCTTTATCTCTGGGGGAGATTTTAAACTTATTTTTTGGAGAGTTAAGGTCAAAGCACTTCACACGTACAGCTGAGGTTAATGACTAAAATCGAGTACTCATTTTAGGTAAAGAGATAGTATTATATATATAGTGGCGAGAAGAATTAAGGGAACATGTTTATAGGTTTTTTAACTTCCGGTCAGTTAGGTGACCTCAGAAATTCGCTTAAGTGGGCTAAGGAACATGGATTTAAATCAATTTCTATCGCTACTAGGCCGGGTGGAGAGTTTTTCAAAGTTGATGAGGCAATATCTAGGCCTCGGGAAATTAAGAAAATAGTTGATGAAACTGGAGTAATTATATCAGCTATAGGGTTTTACGGGAACCCTATTTCGCCTGATGAGCTGACTCGAAAACTTCATCAAGAGCATTTCATGAAGCTGATAGAGGCAGCGTATAAATTAGAGCTCCCGGTGGTTACTGGCTGGATTGGAAAGTACTCTGAGTCAGAGGAAGAAAACTATAAGGTCATAGAAAAGGAGTGGCCGAAGATAATTAAGTATGCTGAGGAAAGGGGAGTGAAGATAGCTATAGAGAACTGTCCTGGAAACATAATGTACCGACCGGATATATGGGAGAAGGTATTTGAGATTCTTCAGTCGAAGATTATTGGACTAGAGTTTGATCCAAGTCACCTTATATGCCAACTTATAGATGTAATAGAGGTGGCAGATAAATTCGGGAAAAGAATATACCATACTCACATGAAGGATGCTGAAGTACTATGGAGTAAAGTAAGACACTACGGTGTCAGAAGCAGGGGCTGGTGTCCTCATAGGCTTCCCGGCTTTGGCGATCTTAATTGGGCTAAGTTCATATCCATCCTGAAGAAACACGGATACTACTATGCTCTCAGTATAGAGCACGAAGATCCCTATTTTAAGTACGAAGAAGGCTTAATACTAGCTAAAAAGTTTCTCGAACGGTTTACTGTGTAGCTGAATAAACTTAATGTTTAGTAATTAGACTAGCATTTTTACATTTATTTTCTTGGAGTAGTTAATCATAGCTACTGCGGCTGAAGCAAACCCTATAACCTTTTTAACATCTCCTCTCACTTTTTTACCTGAAAGCAGTGCTGCTATTGGGTGAAGTTCTCCCTTAATTACTTTACACAGTCTTTATAGCTACCTGAGATTGATATTTTAGCATAGTGTGATACAGTGTCGAGAAACGCTTCCTTACACTCTCCGTGATAAAGATTCACATATACATAAGCTTCCTTAGAATTATACTTCTTATAAAGTTCTTCTAGGGGATCCTTGATTACAAAAGGGATATAGTCTTTCTATTTTCTAGCAGCATCCCTGTATTCAGGAGAGGAATTCAGCTTTTCCTTAAATCTCTCAACCCACTCCTCGCTAATAAAAAGGACTTCCTCTATGTAGTCTACTTCCAACGAAGTTTTATAAGGTTGTCGAAAATAGTTTAGACGTGCAGGTAATAGCGCTTCTACGTATCATACAGAGGTAGAGAAAACACTGAGCCCTGGTTAAAGATACATGTCGCAGCCACTTTAGCGGGAATGGCGTTTTCAAACAGCGGTTTAGGTCTAGCCCATAGTATAGCCCACGCGCTCGGGGGAGTATTTAAGGTATCTCATAGAGTCGCCGTCGGAGTAGCTTTACCTTATGTATTTATCTTCAATGCTGAAAGTACTTCCAAGTACGCTGATATTGCTGACGCGCTGAAAATAAAGTACTCTGACTCAATAGATGCAGCTGAAAACTTGCTGAAAGGATCTTTGATCTAAGAAAACAGCTAGAGTCATCACTATTTTTCAAAGAAGCGGGAATTAGCGAAGAAAAGTTTATGGATAAAATAGATATGTTGCTGAGAGAGCTTTAAAAGATTTCTCAACACCCTATAATCCGCGCTCAGTGACTCTAGCTGATATAAAAGAGTTATTAAGAGAAGCATTTTACGGAAAAAGGCTTAAATTACTTAGTAGAGAGTTAAGACAGGTGATTTAGTGAAAAAGAGTATAAATCTATGGTCTATTATAGGATGGAAGTATACGGGAAAGCCTTCTATCGAAGAAATAATTGAGTATGTTAAGGAAGCAGGCTACGATGGATTCGAGATGATATGTGACTTGAATCTACTACATCCAGATAAGCTGAGTAAAGAAGATAGAAGAAAGATTATAGAGAAAGCGCGAAGTCTAGGCTTAGAGATATCGAGTCTAGCTACGGGTGTATTCTGGAGATTGAATCTAGGGAGCACTGACGAGAATTTGAGAAAGCAAGGCTTAGATTATCTGAAAAAGGCACTAGAGCTAGCTCATGATATTGAAGCGAGAGTGCTTCTAGTAGTGCCTGCAGTAGCGTCACCAGACATACCCTACGACAAAATGTACGAGCTATCTAAGAAAAGCCTAAAAGAGGCAGCAAAGCGGGCTGAAGACTTAGGAGTAGTCATCGGAGTAGAAAACGTATGGAACAAGTTCCTATACAGTCCACTAGAGTTCAAGCGCTTCATAGATGAAGTAGGTAGCGACTATGTTAAAGCATACCTCGACGTAGGAAACGTCCTGAACCTAGGGTACCCAGAGCACTGGATATGGCTTCTCGCGGAAAAAATAGCATGTGTTCATGTGAAAGACTTCGATCTAAATGTAGGGAACATCAACGGCTTTAGACATATTGGAAAAGGTAGCATGGACTGGAAAAAGGTCATAAGCGAGCTAAGGAAAGTAGGCTACGACTACTACCTTGTAGTAGAGTGTCCACCTACCTTCGATCCTGAGCTTAAAGAGCCTAAGTTCCCAGAGGACGGTATAAAATATGCTAAAATGAATGCTGAAGCGTTAAGCAAAATTATTAGCGAAAAGTAGCGCAATATTTTTAATCTAATTCTTTTTAGGAGTCTGTGTCCTCCGTCTCCGTAGTAGTCCCTGTGTACAGAGACGGATCTTTTCTACTCGATAGCTTAGAAAATATACTTTCCAGCAATAGTTTATCTGAAGTAGTTCTCGTAGTAGATGAACCTACGCCAACTTTTCTCAAAAAGCTCAATTCCCTAAAGAACTTCCCTAAACTCAAGATAGTAGTAAATAGCACTAGAAACGGCAAAGTATCTGCTCTAAATGAGGGAGTAAAGCTCACTAGAGGAAATATTCTTCTTTTCCTAGACTCAGATGTCAGTATACCCGAGAATGGCTTTGTTGATAAACTTGTGAAAGAGATGGATGGATACGATATAGTTGATATCAAGAAGGAAATAGTGCCAGAAGGTTTCTTGGGCAAAATGATGTACTATGATTATCTCAGCTTCAATATTGCAAGCTGGCTCTTCTGTAGACTATTAAAGAGACTTCCAGCGATAAATGGAGCAGCATTCGCGGTCAAGAGAAGAGGCTTCGACGAGGTAGGTTTCTTCAATAGAGTTGTCTCAGAAGACTTAGATTGGGGATTTAGAGCCTTTAGAAGGAAGCTTAGAGTAAAGTACGCTTACAACATTTGCGTTAAAGTAAAGCCTATAACTTCCTGGAGAAAGTGGTTTGAGCAAAGAAAGCGCTGGGCCTTCGGTTTTTCAGAGTGGTTCGTAAAGAATTTCAAAGAAATACTAGCTACTCTGATTAGATATCCATTTATCGTGATCCCTTGCTCGATAATGGCCTTACCCTCGATCTCAATAATTCTGCTAGACTTTCTAGTCAATGATGAGATAGTATTGAAGATGCTCTCAATCTTCTTCATAACAACAGTCACTAAGATAGGTCTTCCCTTTCTACCAATAGCAGTATCTGTTAACATTGCTTTAGCTCTAAAAGAAGCGCTGATACTAACTGCTAGCTTTACTGTATCATCAGCAGCTACAGGAGTAATTGCGAAGAAGCTTGGCTATAAGTTTAAGCTCCATGAGTACGCCGTATACTACTTCACGTACTCTCTCGCGTGGCTAATGATACTCCTCTCAGCGCTACTCTGCTACACTGTCACTAGGAAAATACCTAAATTGGATTGGAAGGTCTAGATCAGACCTGGCCACTCCAGTCACCTCTCCTCTAAGGGTGTGTACTCATCATCAGATTTTCTGACAGTAACAGGCTAGCACTAGGTTTTCCTGGAGCTAACTTTAATTAAGAGAATATTAAATTTTTCAGTGTGTAGTAGCCTCGACGATATTGTTAGCCAATTATCAAAACTAAGAGAGGCTGAAGAAGAGTGTATGAAGAGGCTTCCAGATAAATGTTATTTGCCTGAAGCCCTTACTGTTGTTGAGGAAGTTCTTAGAGAGTACGGAATATCGGTAGTAGATCCAGGGAGTTTGCTCCGAGGACTTGAGAATAGAGGTAGGATAAGAGTTAAGCGGACAAAGGGAGTAGCGCTTATAATAAAAATGGGAGATTGAGGTCAGGCTTGCCGGGCAGTCATCATCACTCACGTCCGGAAGTAACTCATCACCAGAAGACTTATTTACTTGAGTAATATATTTTCATTATGCCGATAATTGATTTACTACTTTTTATACTGCTTGTTTTAATAGGAATAATTATACTAGTGTTCATAGTGAAACTGGTAATAATATTGTTACCAGCAATAATAGTGGCAGCTATCGTATACCTATTAACTCACAGCCTGTTCTGGACAGGGATAGCCTTTCTCGTAATATCAGTAATAGCTATAGCTAAGAAATTATAGCTTTACACATGAAGCTTGTCTTACGAAACAGCGATATTAAGAGAATACTAATGGGATGTCCTAGAGGACATAAGCACATCAGATTAGTGATAGAAACAGAAGATCTAACTATAGTTTTTCAGGAGGCAACTGTAGCAAATATTGTAAGAGCTTATGTAACACTAAAGACTCACCCTACGAGAAGAGCAGTAGAGCTTCAATTAACTAGACTAGAAAAACTCAAAGAAGGATATGCTGAGTATCAGCTACTTGAAGTAGAGAAGGAAGACAGAGAAATCGAAAAAGAGATATACGACCTACTTTACTCTAATCCTTCATGCTGATATTTTCCGCTATAAGTTCTGTTAGGTTTTTTCTCCATTCTAATGAATATCATTTGAGCAATTCTAGAGTTCACTTCTATTTCAATACCATGCTCATTGTGGACTAAAAGTAAGCCTACTCCTCTGCCTTTATACCCGGGGTCCCATAGTGCTGAACACATAGTTGCCCCTATTCTTAAGAGGCTTGATCTAGGTAAAAATATTCCAATGCAGTCCTCCGGCACTTCTACGATTTCATTAAATCTAACTAAGTAAGCGCCTTTAAGTAGCTTAAACACTCCGCTAATATCCTTTACTTTCAGATAGCTCGGTAATAGTGTTTCTTTTTTCTTTATTGCTCCTGTACTCTGAAAACAATATATCTCTCTTACAGTTAAGTCTACTCCAGCAGGCTGAATTTGCTTATTGCTGAGTACTTTAATGAATTCTGCTAAAATATGACCGGGTATAACTGACATCATTAAATTTAAGCAAACGAAGTATTTAAGTGGGAGCTATGATTAGGGCTGTAGTCGATAGCTTAAAATATATTTATAGTCAAAGACTAGTGATTAGAGGTGAAGTAAGTTGAGAACAAGTGTATTCGTAATGATAGCAATATATGCTCTTGTCATGCTTATGCTGTGGTTTCCTGAGATAATATCGTTTGGAGATGACTTCGGATTAATTGTTCTCGGTTTCTATAAGTATCTTTTAGCTAAAACTGCTAACTCTACTATAGCTCTAGTAATCTGTGGAGGTATATCAGGATTACTAACAATGCTTACTGCAATGATGTTCATTATATCTAAGAAAATCGAAGAACTAGAGGAAGTAGTAGAGACTTATGAAGAGGAGGAATACTACTATGAAGAAGAACCTATGGAGGAAGAGGAGTACTACTACGAAGAGGAGAAAGAGGAGGGAGAAGAAGAGTATTATGAAGAATATGAGGAGGAATACTATTACGAATATGAATGAGCTTTCAGTTCTTTTAATGCTTCACTAAGTCTATCGAGAACCCACTTCTTATCGAGCATAGCTAAGTAAAATGCTATCCTGGGGCCACGGTCTTTCGCAAAGAATATTAAGTAAAGAGCCTTGAAGAACTTCTTCTCCTCCGACTTACTCTTCTTAGGAACTGCCATCATGGACTTTTTGATTTCATTTTCATTCCATTCAGCCCTCTTTAAGTTTTCTAGTAGTGCTTCTAGTAGAGGTACTACTTCTACATTTACTGCTCTTAATGCCTCGGTACTGAGCTCTTCAGATGGTTTTATTCGATAAACAGATGGAGCATATTTTTTAACCCATCTACGTGCTCTCTCAAGCCTGCTTTTAATTCTCCTTAAACTATATTCATCTAACTTTTCTTTTTTTAAAATGCCGGTAGCTTTAAGTCTCTTTAGTGCTTCTTCAAGAAGGTCTCTTTCCTCAGGTATCACTTGACAGAGGGCTACTGCGTGATAATAACTTAGCTGGAAGGGTGGAGATTTAGGTGGGTCTGAAAGCAGTGCTAGTTTATAGCTTTTAACTATCCTTTCTTTATCTTCATTTGGCTTAGTCTCCTCTAATTCATAAAAAATTCTTTCAGCTCTATCGAATTTTTCTGTATATGATGGTATTTGCTCTAAGCTGAGAACAACTCTTTTCATAGGATCGCTGAAAAGATAGAGATATCTCAAAACTTCTGGCTCGGCTACTTCAAGCCAGTCTTTTGGAGTAAATCCTATGAAGTCGCTGGACCCCATATCTCCTATATCTCTTCCTCTTACAGAGTACCCTACCCACTCATATGCGAGGCCTACGGGAGGCTTTAATTTAAAGACGTTTAAGGCTAAGTCTACACAGCTATCTCTAGAACCACCAGGCATCGCGTGGTCTTTTCCAAAGGGCTCAAAACATACTTCGAGAGAATACCATATACCTACCCACTCTAAGCGCCACATTAGCTTACCATTCTCCATGCTCGTTTCTCCTGAGTACCCGCAGTTAAGGCAGGTATACTTCACTCTATAAGACTTTAAGTCGACTGATGTAGCCTCAGTAGTGTCTATTCTCCCGCATTTCTCACATATGGGCTCAAAGGGTATCCATCCCTTAGGGTAGGGTTTTCTACCTCTATACTTGTTTATTACACGTCTCACGAGCTCCTTTTTCTCTATGACTTTTTTCACAAAGTCTTTCATTTTCTCGTTTTTCTTGTATAGTTCTTCTGTGGTGACTATTTTTACGTCTACAGCAAAGTCTTTCAGATAGTTTCCGAAGTCCTCCCAGTAGTGATCTACCCAGCTCGAGTGGCAGCCAAAGGGGTCAGGAACTTTAAACAAGGGGTATCCTCTATAGCTTAAGGCCTCTTTCGGGTTGGAAAACTGCTTTAGCTGAGTTTCTTTTCCTTTCCAAGGATCGACTGTATAGAGGACTAAAGAATGTACTGTCGTGTAACCCAGTTTTCTAAGTTCTCTTGAGACTACATCGTTATATGTGACTTCTCCTCTAAGTCTGCCGCAGTGTTGAAGACCTGAGACTGAGAGTCCACCGTTACATACTATTTTTTCCTTGCTGCCAAATTCCCTAATTATTTTGTCAACAGTTTCCTTTAACCACTGCATGAGAGATCTAAGGAAAATATCTGATAAAAGATAAAAGGTTTTCTAGCAGGCACAGAAGCTTACCTAGTAGATTGCAGAAGAGCGTTTAGTCTCCTCATGCTAACGCCTATCCCTGCAGGAGAATTTACGTCAATTATGTAGGCTCCGTCGAATCCCGCTGATTTAAGCGCTGATATCACTCTCCTGTAGTTTATTCTGCCATATCCTATAGGCAGGTGAGAGTCTTGCTCTCCGTTATTGTCACTTAAGTGAACTACTTCTATGAAGTCTTTGAGCTCATTTATGAAGTCTACTACATTTCCAACAGTATTTGCGTGCCCGATGTTAAGAGCTAGTTTACAGTTTAAAGTCTCTGAAAGTGTCTTTAAGTCTTCTATAGTCGAAGCTAGTGGCTGTCTATCTGCTTTCGGAGAGTTTTCTATCAAAAGAGTCACTGTGCCTCCTGTAAGTCTACTTACATTGCTTATTGTTCTTGCTAAAAGGCTTCTAGCGCGGTTTATGAGCCTTGAGGGATATTCTCTGGGAAGATACCCGGGATCGAAGACTACATAGTTAGAGCCAGCACTCTGCGCGAATCTCACAGCCTGTATCAGTAGTCTCTGAGATGCAGACCTAATGGTGTTGTTTAAGCTAGCTAAGTTCATGTCAGGAGTATATGCTTTAACATAGATTTCTATGCCCTGAGAAGACGCCATTTCCTTTATTCTGCGAGCCATGGGTACCGGGTTAGATACTGCTTGAAAACGGGGGTCTCCTAAGTCTACTTCAACTATGTTTACGTTGAGTGATACTGCTCTATTAAAGACAGCCCTCCAGCCTCCCATAAAAGTATAAGGGACTCTGAAGCCCACTTTCATTTTATCACCTTCAACAACTCTAGTCACGAGCTTATAAGTATTTCCTTGCAGAGTAGTTTTCTAATTCTAGGGAAGAGTTTCTGAGTGATAGCCGAGAGTATACTGGGAGAATATTGAGACAGAGTAACTGAAACTACTAAAGTATTTATATGAGCAAGAAACTTGATGAGAAAGTTAGGTTTGGTACTCTTATTTCTAGTTGTAGTCATAGGTATGGTTTACTCAAAACCTAGAATAGGATCACTTGAAGTCATAATGGAAAATAACAGGAAGTTTAAGAGCCTAGCAGAACATGAAATAGAGCTTAAGGTGCCTTCCGGCGATGTGTGTGCCGTAATATTAGATACATGTCTAGGGCTCTCAGTAGACAGCATAAATGGTATCAGTGCAGATGAAGTAATGTTTAATAGGTTTTTCATAAAGATTAATGCTTCAAGAGAATCTTATGACCTCTCGCTGAAGATATCACTTAGAGAGGATAACTTGACTAAGCCTATTGTAGCAATATACCCGGGAAAGTGGACATACTTGAAGACACCGATATCCGTGAAAGCAAGATCTTCCCACGAATTAGTATTCAGCGGAGAAGACGTCTACTGTGTTAAGCTAAAGCTAACTGTTTTGACTAAAGATTTCAATCTAGAGTTTAATGGAAGTCCCCTGACTTTAGTCTCTCGAGAAGAAGTTAAAATAGAGATAAATGGAGTTCCAATAAGCGGAATCGAGTTAACATTAGTAGCTTATGGTAATAAGCTATCTATGATAAATAGAGGGAGAGACGTAATAGTTATACTAGCCTACCGGAAGTACTTCTACAGAGAAGTATCTGAAGGTGATCTCTTAGAAAACTGCTTTATACTCTATGATAGTCGAGTAGTAGACTTAAAGCTAAGCGGGGTCTTCAGCGAATCACCTGATCCGCTGCTTGAAGTCGCCTCTCCCCCTCCAATTAAGTGTCTCAATGTAACAAGAGTTACAGTAGACGAATTAAGGCGTAAATCCAGATACATAGAGTTAAGGGCAGTCAATAGGCTGAGTGAAATCGTAGAAGAGGCTATAATAGAGGTACATTCTGGACAAAAAGTGTTTAGAATAAAGGGCAGTGGATTAGTTAAAGTTAGAGACGACTTATGCCTTGTCAAAGTGTATCTTTTCGGGACACTAATAGGAGAATATATTGTTTCTACAGCAGCTCACATAGTGGAAATACCGCTAGACCTGTACGAAGTAGAGCTTGAGATAAAAGACTCGGGTCTTAGACCTATCGACGGAGCAGAAGTTCAGCTATATTCTTATTCCTCCCTAGTGCTTAAGAGAGCGACCGCAGAAAACGGACAAGTAATCTTCAGAAACATACCTAGAGGCGTATATCTGGTAAAAGTGATTTACGGAGGAGAAGAAATAGGCAAAAAGAGCATTGAAGTAGAGCATAGTGTAAGAGATATAGTCATATGTGATCTAGCAGACCTAGTGCTTTACCTCAAGGATACTGCTAATCATCCTCTTGAGAACATGGAAGTAGAAGTATACGGCAAGTCAAGTCAGCTAGTTGCCAGCGGCTGCACTAATGGTAGTGGAGCTTTTGTAGCAAAGTGCATGCCCTTAGGGAAGTACACTGTCGTAGTAAGATATCTATGTAAGAACTATACATTTACCGTGTTTCATAAGGGCACTGCTATTGAGCTAGAAATACCGCTGAAGTCTATGAAAATAATTGTATTCGATATATTATCGAACACTGTTTCTGGAGCAAAAATAGAGCTATACGCTAGCAAGGCGAAAATAGCTGAAAAAGTACTAGACTCTAAGGGAGTAGCATTATTCACGAAGATACCTGAAGGTGAGTACACAATAAAAGTGCACTGCATAGGGGGAGTAGAGGAGAAGCCAATAAAGCTTGTCTCAGAGTCTGCTGTCATAGTAGTCTACTTAGACGCACTCAATGTAGCAGGTAAGCCCGTTAAAACAGAGTTAGTCAAACTATTCTTAATGAGTATAGGCGTAGTACTCGCGCTGACTCTTGTCATGAAGCTAAAGCTTGCTGTAAGGAGAAAAAGAATAAGAAAGATAATTATAGTCGAAGAGTAACTAGAGTTTTATTAAAATCCGCTTTGCTCTCTCTTTAGTAAGTAGTACTCCCTTTTCTGTATATTCGTAGTCTAGAGGAGTTCCCTTGTCGCAGAGCACTTCTTTAGGAGGATTTCTAGAAAACATTACTAATTCAAGAGGCTCATAGAGCTCGACGACTATATAGTTTCCAAGCTTCATGTAAGATTTAATGCCCTTAGGAGGAATCATCTTCTTTCTGACACCTGCTATAGCTATGCCATCAACGATCTTTGACACCACGTAAATCTTAGTCTCTAGCTCATCGAGTTCTCCTGAGATAACCTCGTTACTGCTTACTATCGAAGTTTTCTCCGAGAAAACTTCGTAAACAAAGTACTCAGCCTCTTCTTTAAAGAGTTCCTTAGGAGTTATTTTGTACATAACTTTTTCTCCTCTTCCATTAATATTGAAAACAGCCACTAACCCTACTTCACTAAAGCCCGGGACTAGCGCTTTTGTGAAAGCCTTAAGTGCTACATTTTCCTCATAGGGGTTTCTGAATATAATGTCAGGAGAGGGAAGTGCCGGATAGTCTGGTCTAAGCAGTCGCCCGTCACTAAAGCAGAGCATATTGACTAGCTTTTCGTTCGTCTTTGTGGGTAAATCTGTAATATAGACGGGGCCACCTGAGATAGCCCTAGAAACAGCGTGTAGCATCGCATAAGGATCATGGCTCATGAACATATCGTAGTCAGGCCAGCAAACTTTTGAATACCATAGAGCATTATAGATGCAGTAAAGGACGTGTTTCTTTGCTCCATCTTTCCAGTAGGGAAAGTAATCTATGCATACTCTGCTTACATTAGATACTTTCCAGTGGAAAAAGTCTTCGGGAACCATGCACATACAGTTAAGTATTTTCAGTCCCTGGCCATAGGCAGCTGATTGCAACATTTCTTGAATTGCTTTCGCAGCCTTATTGACGGGTACTATTTTTTTAACATAGTTCAATATATCGTATTGATTGTCTACTTTAGTGAAGTCGGCTGACCATTCTCTAAGTTTTGAGTAGAGGTCTCTGTATACCTGGAACCCACGATAGTTTAAAGGATTTGGTATAAGTCTATTATTACTTCCTCTCAGAAGAGCGTTTGAGTATTTTTCAAGCAGAGTATCTGAGAAACCGTGCCAGTATCCTTGAAGAGTTATCCAAAAACCTACGTACTTTACTCCCAGTTTCTTAATAGCTGACACTAAGTGCTTTCCGCCACTAGGAAACTTTTCGGGATCTGGGTCAAATGACGTGAGCCTGTTATTCTCTACACTTTGCCATCCATCATCTATTATGACAAACCTTATGGGAACCTTGCTTCTAAGCGTTTTAACTGCCTCTACTATAGTCTTCTCGTCTATTTCTCTGTAGAAGGCGTTCCAGGAACACCACCCTAGGTACTCGAAGATCTCAGGATACTCTTTTTCTTGAGACAGCTTGAATTCAGTTCCTAAGACTCGCTTAGCTATTCGGAAAACTTTCTCAACAGCTGTGAGAGGGTCAGGGTCTGATGCTACTGCGGCTCCCGGAATAACTTTATCTAATGTTTTAGCGTAGGCTCGAGACCATATTTTTATCTGAGGGTAATCGAAGGGATTTTCTCCGAATCTAATTACGCTCTTGTAGCTTCCACTAGATACAGGTAGTATAGCTAATGTTTCGTCTCCGCACTTAAATAAAGCAAAAACAACGGGTATATTATGGCTCAAGTTTCGCCAGTTGTCTGTCCAGTAGGGCTTAATCCAACATGATTGATCAGTTTCTTTCTCAAAACATATCTCATCAGGTGGTGGAGGAAAACGTATACGCTCTGGCGGAGGTGGTGTCGAAGGTGTTCTTCCAAGTGAGATCTCCTGATAGTAATGAGGTACTGTGCTATATTCGTCTCCTATTTTCCCTAAGTGATAGAATAGCAGTTTCTCGAAGGGAACAAGATCATCAATGCATATCGCCAAGTAAATTTCACTTTCTAGAGAAAAATCGTGTTCGACATAAATGTACGCTTCAGAATCGCTATACATTCTGACTTTGGTGCTAAATAGCCCTTTCTCACATCTATATCGAGTAGATACCTCGGCGTACTCAGGTGTTTCTAAGCATTCAGTCATAGTTTTCTCACTTTTGAGGGAAGTATACCATATAGAGTCTTTGTTTAAGCAGAACTTTATGTTCTTCAGAAAAACTTTTCCGACTTGAAGACTTAGCTCTCTACCTTCCTCAATAATACTCTTCTTCACGTTAACTCTAATTACTAAAAGTATTTAACACTAAGTTAAAGGAAGTTTAGCGTAATGCTGGTCAGTAAACTACTGTATTTCATTGCCAAAGTGAGGTATCGTAGACGATGCATTGGAATTCTACGCGGTAAGACGTACTACATAGCTGTTTTCGAGAATTACTACTTAAGCGAAATAGTAGAGAATAGGAGAATCCTCGGTTATCTGAGGAAGAGTCTCGATAGAGATTGTATACTTAAGTTTTCAGTTGCTATTATTAAGAGTAGAAGTTTGCCGAAAGTTAAGAAAGGTAGAGGACTAATAGTGGGTGAAGTGGATGCTTTAGTAATCTTACCTAATGGCAGAGCGGTATTGATTGAAATTAAGGCAAAAATGCCAAGACCAGGACCGAAAATGAAGGCGTATGATAGAGCTGCAAAGTATTTGAAGAAAATATTCGGTTTTGAAGACTACACTATAGTAATGCTTCTCAAAAAGCATACCGTCGATAGAGCTTATGCTCTCAAAAAATATGTAGTTCTACCTGAGAGCTTTTTAGTGAAAGTAACTAAGGAAGGAAGAAGTCTTGCTAAAGAGCTTGCTCTGCTGTAATCTGTATAACTTTCTCGATTTCGCGGGAGATTTCAGGAGGCAAATCCATTATACCTGGGTCAAGGAATCCTCTTATAAGCAAGCCGATAGCTTCTTCTTCGTTAAGCCCTCTAGACATTAAGTAGAAAAGCTCGTCTTCAGCTATTCTTCCTATTGCTGACTCGTGCACTAGGTTAGATTCTTTATGGTCTGCTATGAGCGAGGGATAGGTACTTAGGCTCGCTTTCTCCCCGACTATGAGTCCCCTACAGTCTACATAGCCTCTCGTGAGAGGAGCCTTACTCCACAACTTAGTTCTCTGCACAACCTTAGATTCGTGGAAGGCAACCGCCCTGCTCACGAGTTTCGCAGAGCTCTCTGAGCCCATGAGATATGATGCTGAACCAACATCTACATCTGATTCCCTAAGCCCAACAATAATCGACCTCATTAAACATGAGCTCTTTTCGCCTACAAGGAGAGCCGTAGGATAAGCCTGGAGTGTTTTAGGAGGCTTTAAGAGTATATAGTTCTCAATAAACTCTCCTCCCTCTTCAACACGTACCCCGGCCAGAGGTCTTACATGCATGTCATAAGGCCATATTTCTATTGTAGTCAACGTGACTTTAGCTCCTTTCTTCACATATACCTCTGTCAGACCTGCGTGAAGAGCGTGTCTAACATTTCGGGGTGCAGTACACCCAGTTAAAATATGTGCCTCTGAGTTTTCCTCTGCTATTATAATATTATGCGGTAATTGTGCATACTTAGACGATGAGACTATGAAGCATGATTGTATAGGCTTATCTACTTTAGTATTCTCTGGAATTCTAATGAATACTCCTCCTCTACTGTAAGCCGCGTGAAAGAGTGTAAGCTTATTTAAAGCCATGGGAAACACTCCGAACCAGTACTTCTTTAGCTCAGGGTAATCTAGAAGAGCATCTTCCATGCTCATAACAGTCACTTTACGGGGTAATCTAAGTAACTTGTAAACAGTACTGGCATCAACATGTACTGTTATGCCGTAAGAGTCGACTTTTGTTAAAGCGGTTCGCTCAAGTGCCTCTTGTACAGAGTTCGGTAAGTCCTCTATTCGTGAAACTTTGCTATAAAGATGAGAGCTTTTATTAAACTCTAGGAGATTTATCTTAGCTCCATACTTAGGACTAGGAGCTTTTTCTATGAGAGATAGAGCTTTATGTCTAAGTTCAGTCAACCACTTGGGTTCATTCATTAAAACACCTCTCGAGAGAGCATTTACCGAGATCTATGCACTGGTAGCCACACCTATCTATCTTATTCATTAAATCAATACTCCCTTCAGTCACAATTCTCCCTTTAAACATAACATATACTCGGCTCGGAGAAAGGTAACGTGCGAGTTTTGTATAGTGAGTAATTAGCAAAATTCCTGTATCTTCCTTAACTAATTCTCGGATAGCATCAGCAATTATCTTCACGGAGTCTATATCTACTCCTGAGTCAGGTTCATCAAGAATAGCTACAGCAGGCTTTGTTAAAAGCATTTGGAGCACCTCAAGTCTCTTCCTCTCTCCTCCCGAGAAACCGACATTTAAATCTCTGTGTAAAGACTCTGCGCTAAATCCTAGTTTCTCAGCTAAGTCAGAATAATCTCTGTTTACTGAAATAAAGTCTAGTAAATACTTCACCTTAACACCATAAATTTCAGGAGGATTTTGAAAAACCAGAAAAATTCCCTTCTTAGCTCTCTCATGTGGAGGTAGAGCAGTTATATCTTCTCCTTTGAAAAGTATTCTCCCCTTTACTACCTGGTACCGAGGATGACCCATAATAGCATAAGCTAAAGTAGTTTTACCAGAGCCATTAGGACCCATAAGAACCACTATCTCGCCTCGGCTTACATTCAAGGAGGCATCTTTCACTATTAGCTTATCTTGGACTTTGACAGTCAAGTTTTCGATCTTTAAAAGCATCATAAAGCTCTTTTTCTATAACTTTTAAATTTTACTTCTAAGGAGTGTACATATTCCAAGTAGAAAATGTGCACATAAATGCTTATACTTCAACAATTTAGCACAATATTAATC
>QMSB01000023.1 GCA_003650815.1 Thermoprotei archaeon
TATTTTGAATCTCTCCCTAATAGGCTCCGTTGCCTGCACTATCTTATAACCCCATTTCTGAGCCAAATTTGTTAGAGCAGTAGTATAAATACCACGTATTCTTACCCTGAACATAGCAGTACCACCTAGGCGGTGCCGCTCCCAGCTCACATTAAATAGGTACTTTAATATAATTTGGCTAGCCTCAAATTAAGCATTTCAAGCAAAACAACTCAACTAAACCAACGTAGTTTATATCAGCCGCCCGACAGCGCCTCATTCAATCGGACTCATATGTACTTCATCATTGGACCAATTGCTAATTTAAATACTCAATTATAATCATCCTAGTTACTGTCAATCTTCAATCTATCATGCTTACAGCATTTTAGACGATTTCATCAGAGTGAGCTTTTCTTCATTTTGAGTCTATCTGACGACCCAGCGCTCATCATTGCTGGTGACTCAATAATACATACTCCTCGTTAATAAAATATTTACTCGCCCTGCTTCTATAGCTTAGCTTGTTTGAACGTAATTAGTTTATTAGCACAATTTTTTGGATAGAGATGCTAGGGGAGATATCTTGTGCTCTCTTCGCGGTAGATGCCTTCAGTAGTATTGCGCTTGTGCTAGCATTTTTGCTGTTAGCGATTGTTTTCGTTTCAAGGGTCTTCAGATGGAGACTTATAGGGAAGTACTTATTAATCAGTATAGTACCTTTTTCTGCAATAGATCTGTCTAAGCATGTATGTATACTTGGATGTAGCGGTAGTGGGAAAAGTAATACTGCTCGCCTACTTGCTCTTCGTCTTTCACAAAAATACCCAGTTCTGATATTAGACTGGCACGGAGAGCATGCTGGTCTTAGAGGATTTAAAGTTCTTATTCCTGGGGTAAATTTCTTCATAAATCCGGTAAAAATAACAGGAAAGAATCCAATCGAAGAAATAAATATGATTATAGATATTATAGGAGAAGTCTTTTCCTTAACTGATCCTCAGAGGTATATACTATATGAGGCTTTAAAAAATATTATTAAAAATAATCTTGATCAAAATTTATCTAGCTTAATTAAAGTAGTCGAGAACCTTACAGTAAAAAGTTTCAGAGAAAATGAAATTAAATTAGCTATAATAAGGAGGTTAAAGCCTATATCTGAGGGTAGAATTGGGAAACTGCTTTCTAGGGATATGGATATAGATAAAATAATGAAGGGCAATTATATAATAGATTTAAGTGTATTTAATAGTATTTATTTAAGAAAATTAGCATCTCTAATTATACTAAAGAATATATATAATTACTCCATCAGACGTCATGTAGGCAGTAAGTTGAGACACATAACGATAATAGAGGAAGCTACTAACATAATTCCGCCACGTAGGGCAGAGGACCCTCCTAGTATTGGAGAGAGAATGTATTTAGAGTTAAGGAAGTACGGAGAAGTGTTAGTATCTATAGCTCAAAGTCCTGAGCTGATAGCCAGTTCTGTCCTAGAAAATACTCATACTTTTATTATCCATCGCCTACCTTTTTTCACTAAAAATAATTTTAGTAGCCTTGAACTAGATAAGTTAAGAACATTTGAGGCATATATAGTATCTGGTGGTAAAGTAGCGAAAGTTAAGTTTCCACTTATTAAAACAAACAATATACTTGCATTTATTTCAAAGAAACTTTTAGACGATAGCCTATCAATTAAGACACATGTATCTCCAGCGAAAGAGCCTAGACTACGTGGTATACCATTAGATTCGAGAATAAAATCTGAATCCCGTAACGATGTATTACTTAAAGCTAATAGGATAGATAGTAGAATAGGCATATCTCAAGCATCAGACACAGTTCTAAAAGAACAATTAAGAGTAATCGCTGATAGAATAGATAAATTAGAGCGTAGAGTTGCAGCTAACTGTAATAGCATTGAGCGTTTATTTGATTTTATTGAGAGTTATGAGGCTAAGTTTAAAGACTTTGACAGGAGGTTTTCTAGTTTAGAGAGAACTGTGCGTAGGATAGCTGAGTTCTTGGAGTACCGTGAGCAGCTTCGTTCTATGCGTGGTGAGGAAGTTTGAGTTTAGTGCCTAAGTGTTTTCCATACGAGTATCCGCGGCTAACTCAGGTAGAGGTGTGGGGTGCTCTTAGAGAACTAGAGAAAAATAGAGTTGTTTTTATTGAGGCGCCTACTGGTGTCGGTAAGACTAGTGCTGTTTTATCATTTCTTTTAGAGAGGTATGGTAGGGTACTATGGTTCTGTTATACTCATAGGCAACAGGAGGTTGTATTGAAGGAAGTAGAAAATATTATTAGGAAAAACAATATTAATATAAATGTTACAGTAATTAGGGGTATTAAAAATCTTTGTCCAATAAAGAAAGTAAGAGAAAGCGACCTCCCTCATCAACTATGCCGATACTATACTTCAGTAAAAGGATGTGATTTTACCTGCCCTTACAGAGAACAGTTTTTAGCAGCACTTAACTCTAGAATTATAGTAGTCACCTATAACTACCTGAGACAACCATTTATTAATAAAATATTAAGTCTTATAGATACTACCGATGTAATAGTTTTAGATGAAGCCCATCATTTAATAAACCCTCCTTTAATAACTATACCCTTAAAGTGGGTTAAGCTAGCTCTTGAAGAAGTAAATCACGAGATCTTAGAAAAAATGATAAAGCGAGAGAAAATTGTAGAGATAAAAAGAGAGAAGATTTCTTTAAGTAAATATGAGGAGATTTTCTGGAAAAATGGAGTCTCTTACTCTCTTGAAATTTTCTCAAAAGTTATACTAACACAAAAACTATTTTACAGCAAAGATACTGATTCCTACTTAGGTATCGACGACGAATTCCACTTCAGGCTGAGAAAAATTCTTAATAAACCATCTGTTGTAATAAGTGCAACATTACCGAAAAAAGTTAAAGTTTTATTTGGATCCAATGTATGTATAAATGAAATACCTAGACATGAATATAAATTCTATACACTAATCTACAGTAAAGTTAAATTACCTAAAAAGAGATGGTTTAATGAAGCTACTTTAGCTGAAATAAACAAATTCATAGATATTATATCAAATTACTTTGAAAAAATACTAGTGGTATTTCCATCATCAGATACTCTTAATATTTTTTACAAACACTTCATCTTGCCTAATAACGTTATAGGAATAGTTGCTGGGTCAAGGGAGGCTGAGGGGATTGATATTGATGCTGAGATTTGTGTTGTTCTTGGTGTTCCTTATGACCGTGTAACACGGATTACCATTGAGACAATAAGGTATTTTAAAAAGTATACTAGTAAGCCTAAGGTACTAGGTTACACGATACCTGCTGTTATTAAAGCAGTTCAAGCAGCAGGAAGGATACTACGTAAACCAAACAGAATAGTAGTCTTCTATGATAAACGGTGGATTAAATTGAGAAACTTTTACCCTAAGTGGCTTAAAAATAGTGTTTTCAAAATAATCTCTTCTAAGAGAAAATTAATTGATGAACTGATATACTTAAGTATTATTTGCTCTTAAAATAGCTAATGCCTTTATGCAATTAAATTTAAGAGTAACCTTAGCCTAAGATATTCTGGTGATTAAAGAGAACCCGTGCTGAGATATAAGCTATCTTTATCAAAATGATGAACGGGCTAGACGATGACTATTAACGAAATACTTAAACTATATTAACTAATGGCTATAACTATATAGTGATAAATAGGTGAAATATGAGTGATTATGAAAACCCTGGGACATGAATTATGACTGGGTGGTCCTCGGCTGACATTATGCCTAGTGTTTACACCGTACGAAGTATAGTGTTCAGAAAGGCTGTTCACATATTTTTAGCGGCATTTCTAACAGTTCCATTTATCTTTGACATAAAATCCATAGGCCTATCCCTCATTAAATACTATTCAACACTATTGCTCGTGGCATCAGTAGTAAATGCTATACAGATTAGACGCCCTCCTCTAGTAAAAGTAATGTTTGATCACATGAAAGAGTCTAGAGAAAAAATCTTTAACAAGATATTATATGAAATTAGCTCTAAGAAAGAAACAAGAATATATTTATTAAATCTCTTAAAGGAACTAGAACAAACTGTAGTTTCACAGATAAATACAGCTATTAGAGACTATGAACGAAAAGTGGGATATTTAGGAATTACTTTTGGAGCTGCAGGAGCTCTTCTAGCTAGTATTTTCTTTAAAAACTACGTCTTTTACGGAGTGCTGGCATTAATTGTTGTAGATTGTACATCAGCTCTATTTGGAACTATTTTTGGTAAAAATAGGTTACCTTATACTAATGCTACATTAGAAGGGTCTATAGCAGGATTTTTATCATTCCTTATAGTATTAGTATCTCTTAGAATATCGCTTATTTATTCACTAATCTTATCATTAATAGCAAGCATTGTTGAAGCGTATGGAGTAGAGGATAACTTAACAGTTCCTATAATAGTCGCCCTATTCGCAAAAATCTTTAGCTTACCTCTACCTCCTCTCGCATCTTTCTCTTGACTAATTTAAGTAATCTGCAAAAGCTACAGATCTCGCTTCGAGCAGGCAGACCACATTCAGCACATCTTAAAACTTTCATACCACTTTTAGTGTCCTGACAAATAGCAGGTAGTATTACTTTATACCATCCTTTAATAAAATTGAGCAGATATCCCGGCTTCGCCGCCTCAATAAGTTCTAGTATGCTTTTAGTTTTTAGGGAAGTTGCTCCAATGCTATAAGGGCACTTCGACTTTACGTAGTCTAGCTTATGTATTGTCACATAGGCTTGGGTCTCATAGTCATATACTCTATATAGCGGCTTTACTTTAGGAGGAAGGTTTCCGAGGGAAGGTACTACAGGAGATCTCTTTAAGAGTAGAAGAAGATCTGGCTGAGCTAATATATTAAAAAGAAAAGCTGCTTCATCTACAAGCGTATGGCCTGTCGCTATCTTAGACGCCTTAAGTTCTATAGAATATTCTGATAAAATATGCCGTTTAATGAGTCCACAGACGGAACACGGAGGTCTCTTAGTTAAGCGCACAGCATCTCTTAGAGAAAAGCCGTACTCAGCACGTAAGCTTACTACAGTCAATTCGAGACTAAGCTGTTCACATATTTTCTCGCATATTTCCCTGGATTCCTGGCTAAAGTTCCCTATTCCTAGATCGATAAAGAGGGGTAACAGTTCATACTGAAACTTCTTTTGAAGTCTTTTTAAGACATGAAGTAAGGCTATGCTGTCTTTTCCTCCCGAGACTCCCACTAATATTCTGTCACCTTTTCTAAACATTTTATGAGCTTTTATAGTTCTCTCGACTTTCTTTACAAAGTGCTTATCAAAGTGCACTGAGCAAAAATATACTCTTGCATAATCTACTCTTACTACAGCTTCTTTTTTACATACAATACACTTTCCACGTATACCCATCAGCCTCTAAGCATATCTTCATCTAGATTATTTAATCTATTCTCGAGTGACCTAAGTCGCATAGATGCTATAATATAGCTAAATTAAGCTTTTCTATCCTATACCTCACTAAAAGATTACTGGAAAATACCTACTAGTTGCTACAGAGAAATAGATTAAAGGATAGATTAAATTTTGTAGAAGGAAGAGGGATTAGTATGGTTACTTGGGAAATGTTTGCATGGAGTGAAATCACTTTCTTTAAGCCTTATGAGTGGGAGATTTCTAAGGAAGAGTACAGTTCTAAAGGCTATTATCTAAGTCTAGAAGACATGAAAATGCGCCGATTAGAGCTAAAGTATGAAAAAGTGCCGTTTGATAAAGCTCCAAAGCCGAAGAAGATAATTGATGACTTTATAAGTAAAGTGAATGAACAGATATCAGATATAAAAGTGGTTAGCAGGCGAGAGAGCTCTATTTATGGGCATGACGCATATAAAGCTGTTCTTAGGACAGGAGACTTTATATTAGACTGCTATGGCTGGTACTGTGACTACACTGAAAGGGCATTTCTGCTAAACTTCATATATAAATTTGATGAAAGCAAAGAAATCAACAGCATATTAAATAGAATACTCAAGAGCCTTAAGTGTCATATTAAAGGAAACAATATACCATGGTATTTCCAAGGAATATTAATAAGCCTGCCAAGAGAATTTAAACCTGTAGAGAAGAAGACAACAACAGGTCTCAGCTACCTTAAGTTCTATCATGACGAAAATACAGCTTTAGTAGCATATAACTGCATGGCATCTCTTATACTAGAGGAGGAAAGTATTGACAGCTGGTTTAAGAACAAAGTATTTAAGGAAAGTTTCAAAAAATACGGTAAAATATCTAACTTCTCAAAAGAGGCTGTTCTGAAGTTAAATAATCACACAGTCAGCGTATTTTCCTATGATATCAGAATGACATTAAGTCCTAGAAAAAGAAAATGTAAAGTAGCTTTGTGGGTATGCGATGAGACTAATAGGCTAATATGCTATACCATTGTCTCAAAAGAAATGATAAGATTTAAAGAAAACTATATGCACAAATTATACTCTCTTTTCGAAAATACTTTAAAGACTATAAAATGTCATTAGCTATAGGAAATAATGAGCATAGGTCTCTCTGCGAAGAAGAATAAATATTGTAAAGAACAATACTATGGGCTAAAATGGCTAAGTACAGATTAAAGTATTACATATTACTGATACTAATTGCAGTACTACCTTTAGCTATTAGCCTAACAAAAGGAGAACCATTTAATAACAATAATAAAGAAAAAACTAATAATTTTTTGGAAGTTTTCGAAAAAATACTATCTAATCTAGAACAACTCATTAAAATTGCAGTGAATAGGGCTTTAAAGTTTGTCTTAACAATAGCTAGAGCCATTTATATACTCATGGCAGCTGTAGGCGTACTTTTATGGGCTACAAGCTGGTCTCCTACAAGAGGCAAACAACTAATTTTAGGTGCTATAATTATCATGATACTAGTAGAATACCTCTCAACAGTAATTAAGTAGTTATTCTATCAAACAAAAATTGTGAAAAATATTTAATCATAAAATATTATTCTGCTTTTTTAGCCATTAAGTAGGCGTCTTCGCCATCAAGGTAATAGCCTTTAATAATTTTCACTATTTTATATCCTAGCTTCTTATATAGAGAAATCGCTGGATTATTTGATACACGTACTTCTAAAAAGTACTCATCTACGTTATATTCCCTTTTAAGATTTTCCATGGCTTTAAGCATTAATGACTTACCTATACCTCTTCGCCTCGCATGAGGCATAACAGCTATAGAAACTATATGTCCTTTCTTGGCAACCCCTAGTCCTAAGTTACTTAAACCGTATTCCACACGACACATGATATATCCTACTATCTCATTATTCATTTCAGCTACCAGGAATGCTTTTGGACAGTTATAGTACTGCATCATAAAAAAGTATGGCGGATAATTCTCTGGCAGACACTTCCTGTTAATCTCAATTACTTTCTCTAAATCTTCAGGTTTAAATTCTCTAATAGTGTAGCTTCGGCTATCCTCCATTTACACCACTAAGTCACGTACAATACTCCCAGCTCTTTAAGTTTGTTATACAACTTTTTAATAGCTACTTCTACTTCATCTTCTTTCTTAGCCCCAGTACAGACACACTTCCCGCTAGAGAATATCAGTATTACTACACGTGGATCATCCATTCGGTATATCAGTCCAGGAAACTGTTCAGGTTCATACATACTATTTGAAAGTAAGAAAGCTGCTTTCTCTAAGTTTACTTCTGCATGCAGATTTGCAGAAGCAACTATATTTTGAATTTTAATCTGAGGCTGCCCTACTATCTCTATACCATGATCTCTTAGTATTTTAATTATATTTTTAACAGCTTTATAAACCTCATTTTCACTTTTAGCTCCCGTACAGACCATTTTCCCACTAGAGAAAATTAGGGTTGCAGTCTTAGGCCTACTTATCCTTAATACTAGTCCCGGAAACTGTTCAGGGTTATATTCTGCATTTGGAACTCTAGAAGCAATAAGCTCGAGATCTAATCGCTGATTTAGTGTTACAGACGCCACAACGTTTTCTATACGAAAGCTTGGCTCTGAAAATCTTACCACTCTTCTCATAACTTTCCCGTTCTACCTTTAAAAAGGTCTAATATATTTTAATCGGTCGACTTATTTCTCTTAGCTTTCTTCTCCTCAGGAGAGAGAATCACTGATATCAGCAGTATTATAATCGCTGTAACATAAATAAAGGGATATTTTTCGAAAAAGAGTTTTAGAATCCCTATATAAGGTATATTGAACACTACTACTCCCTTGACCTGCGAGAAAGATATAGGGTAGTCGGCTACTAAGTTCGCATCACCTTTTGTGACTAACTTAGATATAACTCCATTTTCCTCATATACTTTTATGAGTCTATGAACAGTGGGCTCTGCCCTTACATGACTTTTATATACAATTATGACCTCCTCTTTCACCTCTCCTTCTCTAATTCCTGAAACTATGATCATGTCTCCTATTTGAAGAGAAGGAACCATGCTCCAGCTAGAGACTACTGCGAGTGGTATCTCTGTATGCAGTAATATTTTAGAGAAGTAGTTTATTATAAAGTAAAGTATGACTACCAGTAGCCCCAAAATAATCAGTGATTTATATTTAAGCTTAAGTTTCTTCACAGGTTTTCTAACCTTCTCTATAAAATTAAGTTTTCTAGGCCTATAATACTCATGGCTTTGCATAATATACATGAACATAAAGAGCTGCCTAAGTTCACTAAGACTGGGATTATTTAACATCCTACAACACAGCATTAACCATGGTCTCGGAGAAAAAATTAATTGAGAGAAAACAAAGAGAAGTATAGAGAAAATGTCGTATACTCCAGTAGTACCATTTGTACCAACGCCTGAAATAGTCGTTAAAAGAATGCTCCAATTAGCTGAAGTGAAGCCGGGGGAAGTGGTATACGACTTAGGATGCGGCGATGGAAGAATAATAATAACAGCAGCAAAAGACTTTGGAGCCTATGCTGTCGGAATAGAAATAAGGAAGGATCTAGTGGAGCAGTGTATACGAAAAGTAAAGGAACTAGGACTCGAAGATAGAATAACCATAGTTTACGGAAACTTTTTTGAAGTAGATATCAGCGAAGCAGACGTTGTTACACTCTACTTACTTACTAGCGTAAATGAAAAATTGAAAACGAAGTTCCTTAAGGAACTCAAACCTAGTGCTAGAATAGTCTCTCATGACTTCGAGATTCTAGGCTGGAAGCCTTCTTTAGTAGAAGATATAAGGGAGGAGTGGCGTAATCACAAAGTCTACTTATATTTAATGAAAGATGTCCTTTCAGAGGAAAAATATGTCAGATAGCCAAAGTTTGAGAAGTAGTTTGCTCTCAAAGCCTGTCAAAGACTTATATCTAAAAAGAGGCACTCTGGTATCGGAACTAATCGAGACCTTCTCTAGTATAGGAGGATTTTCTGCCGCACAATTATACGAAGCACAGAAAATACTTTCCGAAATGCTTAAGGATGAAGAATGCTTAATAATGATGTCAATAACTGCCAATATTATAGCTACGGGCATCAGAGGTTTAGTAGCAGACATAATAAATAAAGGACTTATCGATGTGTTTATAACGACTGGAGGGACTATAGACCATGACATAGCGCGCAGTTATGCTGACTACTTCTGCGGAAGCTTTGACGCCGATGATGAAATGCTTAGAGAACTAGATATTCACAGACTAGGCAACATATATGTCCCGAAAGAAAACTATGGTCCTTTAATCGAAGAAAAACTTCATACCTTCTTAGAAAATATAGTAGATGAGAAAAACACGTGGAGCTGTAGAGAAATTCTATGGAGGCTGGGAGAATATTTAGGAAAAAGAAACTCGATACTATGGGCCGCATTCTCTAATAAAGTTCCAATATATGTTCCAGGCTTCTATGACGGTGCTTTCGGCACTCACATATTGACCTTCAACGAAAAACAGAGACTACATGGAGGGAAGACCATAAAAATAGACTATCTGCTTGACATGAAAGAGCTCTCTGAAATAATCTTTTCTTCAAAGAAATTAGGAGGAATAATAGTGGGAGGAGGAATCAGTAAACATCACTTAATATGGTGGAGCCAATTTAAAGAAGGACTCGACTACGCTATATATATGACGGTCGCCGTTGAGTGGGATGGAAGCTTAAGTGGCGCAAGACCACGTGAGGCAATAAGCTGGGGGAAAATAAAGCCTAAGTCTAAAAAAGTACTAGTCTATAGCGACGCCACAATCACTCTCCCAATGCTCTTTCTCTCAGTATACGATTTAATAGATGACGAGAAATTACGGAAAAGGAAAACTAACTCTTTAAAAATTATTGAAAACGCTATTACAACTTTTTAACCCTCATTTTCTTTCGTATACTCTACAACCCACTTTACTTCCTTTGGTTTTAATATCTCAATCTTTCTTGAAACATCTTCAAGCGTAGAGTTAACTCCCCTAAGCTTCCTCTCTATTTCTTCTAGCTTTTTCTCCAACTTCTTTCGCTCTTCACTTACTTTAGTTAGATAAAGCTCTAGCCTGCTAGCCCTTATGTAATCTCTAGTTTTTCTCATCTCCTCGAATATTTTATCTTCTTTCTCCTTGAGCTTCTTTATTTTCTCTAGGATTTCAGCCCTAGATTTTTCTAGCTCACTTTTCATCGCCTCCAACTCCTTTTTCTTTTGCTTTAATTCCTCAAGACTATACAATGTCTTCTCCCCTTTAATCCTTGCAAAGTCTCTGATAAAGTTTCTGTATCAATGCTTTCTATGAAGTTGCTACCAGCCCTCTCCATATAGCTGTCGAAGAATATCTTAGCCCGTTCTCAGCCAGAACCCACTCAACTACATATATAGTCAAAGGCCTTAATCCTTTCTTTCTCCTTACTTGATTTATCTTAAGAGCTGTAGGCAGGGTTTCACTAGAGACTACTATAGCCTCTAGCTCTTCATCGTAGACAGCCGGACCATAGGGATCATGGAGTTTTACTATTTTAAATGATACTTGTAAAGTCTCTAAGAATTTTTTTATTTTTTCAACACGCTTTTCAAATGCTTCTACTGGATGACATTTTCTAAGAGATTTTGCGTACTCATCAGACGTTACCCCCACTATTAGCCTTCGAGAAAGCTGTGAGGCTTTAAGTAAAAGTTTTTTATGCCCTTTATGAAAAATAGAAAATGTTCCTCCTAAGCAAACCTTCTTGAACAAGCACCTCACCAGAATCTTCTCGAGAGAGCCTTTTTCTCAGCACTGATTATAGACTTTATTAGCTCTTCATTTATTGAAGAGAACTTACCAGCTATTCGCACAATATCTTCCCGTGAAAGTCTTCTAGCAGCTAGTGTCACTACACCTACGCCATCGTATTTCTCTATTATTTCAGACGAAAACGCTAGATAATCTAAGATTCTCTCTTCAAATCTATTAGACACCTTAAAATCTTTTTCTACTATTTTCTTAATTTCGCTTTCCTCAACATTAGCAACACCTATCTTTCTGGATCTACACCGAGGACAAGCACCTATCTTAATGAAATCCTTAACTTTCATTAAGGTATACCACTTGCAATTTAGGCAAACAAAACCTAGGACAGTATTTAAGAGTCTAGTTTTAGCAGACTCTACTATTATTTTTTCTAGACGTTCTGGTGGTATAAGCTCAAGCTTTTTCGCCATTTTCATTAAAGTCGCTGAGGTCACTGGTGAAGGAGCTTTATATTCAACGCAGATTATCTCAATTATTCCCCGCCGAGCTTTCTCAATGATTTCCCATGCTTCTTCTAGAGCAACATCTTTATGCAAATACTCTTTTAAAGCCTCTTCGAATATAACCGTTCCTTCAAAAGCCTCCACTAATTTTCTCATACTTAAATTTGCGGCATCAACACCTTTAGGAAGCGCCCCGAAGCGCCGCGCAACGTGAATTAATCTCCGCTTAAATAAACCCTGCCTCGTGGCAGAAGACACCACCACTTCTTTAAAGTCTTCATAAGTACTTTCTAAAATAACCTTTCCTATATCGTCACCTTTAATCTTAGCCGGAGTTACCAATATTATCGAATAAGGATCCTGCTGCACTTTAACACCGTAACCTGTTCTCTCTATTATTTTTTCAGCAATATATCTGGATAAAGCCCTATTAGCCAGCGTTCCTCCGTGAACGTGAATAACTACTCCCTCAGAAAACTTTTCGATAACTATTCTTCTATCTGTTGGGAGAGGATACTTCCCCCTTATTTGCTCTACAACTATCCTCAAAGCTCTTTTCATGCTTTCTCTATCAGTAGGATATTTAGAACAAAGTTCATCGACAATAATGTCTAATGAAACACCTCTACTCAGCTTTTCTTCAACATACCTCTTAATAACACCCACTTCGGATGCTACTTCGGCAGGCACAGGTATTTCTTCCCCCACCCATGAAGGAACCGCTCCTGTAGGGTCTTTAACAGGCTCAACATAAATTTTGTCTTTACTAACGTCCTTAATAATCCATATGCTCCCCTTAAAAACAAACTTAATGCCTATTTCCCCGTATTCTGCTACAAATGCTTCATCAAGAACTCCTAAAGGCTCATTATTTTCGAGATTTACTACCAAGTACTGTTTTTCATCCGGAATAGTAGATAGCTGTGAAAAGAAATACTCATACATTCCCCTAGTGTTCTTAGGTTTTAAAACCACCTCGTCCTCAAAGCTAATCCAAGCTAATCTAGGATACCTGTTGTGCATATAGTTTAAGACCTTCTCCAGGTCTTCCTTGGAGAGAGATCGATAAGGGTATGCCCTCGAATATATGCTTAATATTTCATCAAATCTCCATCTTCTCTTTAGAAACAGGAGAGCCACTATTTGATGACAAAGAACATCATAGGGTTTGATAGGTATCTTTGCAGCTTCAATAGTCTTGCTCAGCGCGCGCCTAGCTATTACTACGGCTTCTAGAGTATCGTCCTCGCTGTCTGTCACTATTATACCTTTTGCAATTCTATCCAGCGAGTGCCCCGCCCTGCCTATTCTTTGTACTAAGCGTGTTACTTGACGAGGTGACATATATTGAATCACTATATCTATTCTTCCTACATCTATACCTAGCTCAAGCGATGAAGTACACACAAGAGCTTTCAATTCACCTGTCTTTAAGCCTCTTTCAGCAACTATTCTGCTCAATTTAGATAGAGAACTATGATGCACATCCAGTGGGACATTCTCATCCCATATCCTAAATCTTGACGCCAAAACTTCAGCTATAGCTCTAGTGTTCGTAAATATAAGAGCAGATCTATGTCTTTCAAGCACGTCTGCTATAACTCTCAGTCTAGCCGCTACTTCTGGAATAGTATACAGTTTAGCAGCCAGTATCTGGTCTTCCTCAGTGGGCTCAGGAAACACTACCCTTATGTCCATTTGCCGCGCAACATCTACTTCGACTACCTCAACCTCTCTACCCTCTCCTGCAAGAAAACGAGCTACTTCCATCGGGGAACCTACCGTCGCACTTAGACCTACTATCTGAAATTCCCCGCCCTTAACGTATCTAAGTCTTTCGAGCGCGAGAGAAAGCTGAGACCCTCGCTTGTCCTCGGCTATTTCATGTACTTCGTCTACAATTACATATTCGACGTTTTTAAGAGCTTTTCTGAGAAGCCTACCATAGAGAAGAAGTTGTAGCGTCTCGGGAGTAGTTATAAGTAGATGAGGAGGGGATCTAGCCTGCTTAACTCTCTCTTTCTGATCAGTATCGCCGTGCCTTACTCCTATACTAAGACCTAAGTTTTCACACCACCATGTAAGCCTATCAAGTAAATCCCTGTTAAGCGCACGAAGAGGAGTTATGTAGAGAACCTGTATCCCCCTTTCCGCTACACCTCGAGTTAGGAGCCTACTTAGAATAGGAACTACCGCAGCCTCGGTCTTTCCGCTTCCAGTAGGAGCTATTATAAGAACATTCCTGCCTTCAAGTATCAAGGGAAAAGCTTTCTCCTGAACTAGAGTTAATTGCCTAAATCTACTCAATACAAGTTCCCTGACTTTTGGATGCAATTTATCTAAAACACTGTTCATCGACTACTAGAGAAAATAGAATGTATAAAATAAGTCTATTGGGTCTTCTCAACGTATATATACGGGCCTATTTCCTTATATCTTTCCTTGACGTCAGGTACCCCTGCCCTAAGCTCTTTAATTTTATGCATAGCTTTCAGGTCCTTAAAGAGCGGCTCTAGCTCTCTGGGGGCATATACTACTTTGTCAAGAGGCGATTTAAGCGAGAGCTTATGTAGTTTTTTATATTTCCATATGCTGCTATTAAACTCCATGAATTTCTCCAGAAGATCTACGTATTCAGTGTCGTATTTCTTAACAGGGTCTGGGAACATCTCCAGATGTATGCTAGTCTTCTTAAATAACCTTCTCCAAATATAATCAGTTACGAAGGGACATATCGGAGCCAAGAGCTTAAGTATAGCCTCCAGAACGTAGTATAATGTAAACCATGCACTCTGCTGCTCTTCTTCAGTAAATACTTTCTGGAGATTATATGCTCTCTGCTTTACTGCTTCAATGTAGTGTGCAGCAAATACTCTCCATGTAAAATTATACAGTTCGTTTGACGGCAGGAACACGTCCATTTCACGGTAGGCTTTTACACACAAGCGAATAAGGTTATTTAAAGCACCTAGAATCATGAGATCTAGTGCTTGCAGTGTTTGAGGCTCAGTGCACTTCGGGAACTGCGATATAAAGCGAGCAATATTCCATAGCTTTACTATAAAAGCTCTCCCAGTAGCTACGTGGTCTTCAGAATAACGATAGTCGCTTCCAAGTTTTGCTTCAGCCGCACTCCAGAAGCGAACGGCATCAGCTCCGTATTTCTCTACAATAGGTATGGGATCTATGATATTTCCTTTGCTTTTACTCATTTTTTCTCCTTTTTCATCTAGACCCATTCCTGTTATTCTAACGTATTTGAAGGGAGGCTTTCCGGTGAGCAAATACGATTTGAGCAGTGTGTAGTAGAGCCATGTTCTAACTATATCTTTGCCTTGTGGTCTGAGAGAACAGGGGTAGTTTCTCTTAAAGAAATCTTCACGGTAGTAGTATCCGCAAACATAGAGTGGTGTTATGCTGGAATCCATCCAAGTGTCAAATACCCTGGTTTCGCCTACAAACTCCGTTGAGCCGCATTTACGACACTTCGTGAAAGGAGCTCTCTCAGCCCACGGCCTATAATATTTTCCCGGCTCCGGCAGATAAGGCTCTCCGCAGTTCTTGCAGTACCATATGGGGATCTCTGTGCCGTAGTATCTGCGCCGTGAGATAGGCCAGTCTGTTGTGATGCTATTTATCCAGTCTATTAGTATTTGCTTAGCTTCGGGAGGGAAGAACATCATCTGATCAGCTAGTTTGAGGAGTTCTGATTTAAACTCTACCTGCTTTAAGTAAAGCTCTTTCATTGCTATAAACTCTACTGGTGTTTTACAGCGCCAGCATATGGGCACTTCATGCTCAATCATTTCCTTTTTCACTAATAGACCCATCTTCTCTAGATCCTCTGCTATCTTCTGTCTAGCCTCAATTACAGGCAATCCTGCGTACCTCCCAGCGATTTCGTTCATCTTTCCGTCAGGATTTATAGCTATTTTGTACTTTAATCCTAGTTCACGGAAAATACGTATATCTGTCAGGTCTCCGAAAGAACATATCATCACTAGTCCTGTCCCGAACTCCGGTCTAGCTGCCGGATGTTCTCTTATCTCTACTTCGTGCCCGTATATCGGAACCACAGCATGTTTTCCTTTCAGTCTCTTATAACGCTCGTCTTCAGGATTAAATACTACAAGAGAACAAGTGCAGAGAAGCTCGGGTCTAGTAGTCGCAATGATAATATCCTCGCCTGTTTCTTTGACTTTAAATTTAACGTAATAAATATACGATTTCACTGTCTTATACTCTAGCTCAGCGTCAGCCAGTGTTGTACCACACCTAGTGCAGAAGTTATTTGGCCTCAGATCCTCGTAGACAAGACCTCTCTTGTAGAGCTCTATAAAAGTTACTTGAGTCAGTGTCCGGTACTTCTCGCTATCGGTTCCATCTTTCCAGTACTGAAAGCTAAGGCCCAGTCTCTTTACTATATAAACTAGTTCTTTCTCTATCTCGTCTATAAACTCTTTGCAGAGCCTCAGAAACTCTTCTCTGGGAATATCTTTGGCACGTATGCCATACTTTTTCTCTACTTGAACTTCTACTGGTAAGCCGTTTCTATCGCAATAGAATGGTACTAGAACATTATACCCCAGCATCCTATAGGCTCTAGCGACCATGTCTATCTGCGCGTAGTGGGCCGCAGCTCCTAAATGCCAGCGGCCGCTAGTGTAGGGAGGAGGAGTGTCTATAGTGAAAACCGGTTTCTTTGGATCCTCGCAGAAATCGTATATCTTCTCCTGTTCCCATAATTCAATAAGCTCTTCTTCATAATTTTCAGGGAGACTAGTCTCCTTTATAGTAGGCTTGTATGACATGGTAGTCACCGCACTTCTTAAAAAAGATAGAAGCAATTTATATTTTCTTTAGTCTTGAGGTCGGAGCTCTATTTCCTTAGCATATCCAGCTTTTGGAACAGTAATTTCAAGAACACCGTCCTCGTACTTGACTTGTATCTCTCGAGGATTAGGCTTGATCTTCTCTGGCAACACCAATTCCTTATATGCCTTTTCGTAAATCCTCTGTCGGACAATGTAATTCCCTCCCTCGCTCTCAAACTCTTCTTTCTTCTCCGCACTTACTTGAATAAACTCCTCTCCCACCCTTATCTTCACCTCATTTCTCTTGAAGCCGGGAATATCGATTCTAATAACATACTTATCTCCAAGGTCGACTACGTCGGCGGGAGGATCCAAACAGAGTCCTTTAAGTTGTACAGGCGGTATTGACGACCACAGTTTTCTGAAAGCTTTCTCTATCTCCTTGTGAAGCTCTAGAATCGCTTTTAATGTAACCTTCTCGCTCACTTCCATACCGCTTTAAAATTCTCCACTAAATATTTTTACCCTTCTCTCGGCTCAGAAAAGTATTAGCTTCGAGAAACTAAAGCTTATATACTGAAGCTAGTTTCTGCTTAACGGAGAAGATGTTATTTGAAGTGCGATGGCATGGTAGAGGTGGACAGGGCGTTGTTACCGCCAGCGACTTATTAGCGCGCGCGGCTATCATCGAAGGAAAATATGCCCAACATTTTCCAGAATTCGGACCTGAAAGAATGGGCGCTCCAATAAGAGCTTTTACAAGAATAAGTGACAAGCCTATCGAGCTACATACAGGAGTATATGAGCCAGAAATGGTCGTCGTGATAGACCCGACACTACTCATAAAAACTGAAATGATTCTCCAAGGAATGAGGGAAGATAGACCGCTGGTAGTTAATGCGAAGACTCCTCCTCAAACACTAGTAGATAGGTGTAAGGAAAAGAACATTAAATTGTATGTTGTCGACGCCTATACGATAGCAATAGAGGTTCTCAAAAGACCCTTCTACAACACTCCTATGTTAGGCGCTGCTGTCAAAGTCTCAGGTCTAGTTAAACTAGACTCAGTGCTCAAAGCCGCCGAGCTCAGATTCTCGGGAGATATTTTAAAGAAAAACATCGAGGTAATTAAAAAAGGATTTAATGAGGTGAAAGAGTATGCTTAAAGGTTGGAAGGAAATCCCCATAGGGGGTATGATACTAGAGCCCGGTAACAGCGTTAACTTCAAGACAGGAGACTGGAGAGCTATGAAACCTGTCATTGATAAAAGTAAGTGCGTAAAGTGTCTTATGTGCTGGACATTGTGCCCGGAACCAGCTATAATAAGACATGACGATAATAGCGTAGATATAAACTATGACTTTTGCAAAGGATGTGGTATATGTGCTAAGATATGTCCTCGTAAGGCTATAACAATGGTGCCTGAAGGAGGTGAGTAACTATGGGTAAGGTTGTAGGCTTAATGGGTGATGAAGCTGTAGCTCAAGCAGTCAGGCAGAGCAACGTAGACGTGATAGCAGCTTACCCAATCACTCCCCAAACAATAATTGTTGAAAGACTTTCCGAGTACGTAGCCAACGGAGAGCTCGACGCAGCATTCGTTCCTGTAGAAAGTGAGCACTCTGCTCTCTCATGCTGTGTCGGCGCATCACTGACTGGTGCTAGAGTATTTACTGCTTCAGCAGCCAACGGTATAGCCCTTATGTTCGAGATAACGTTCATAGCGTCTTCAATGAGATGTCCGATAGTCATGGCTATAGTTAACAGAGCCTTCTCTGCCCCAATAAATATTCACTGCAGCCATGACGACACAGTCGCGCTACGAGATGCCAGCTGGGTTCACTTAATTTCAGAAAGTGTCCAAGAGGCTTATGATAACACTGTACAGGCATTCAAGATAGCTGAAGACCCGCGCGTACTTCTTCCAACATCAATAAGCTTAGATGGCTTCATATTATCTCACTGCTTAGAAAGAATAGAGATGCTAGACGATGAAGTAGTCTCAGAGTTTCTACCTCCTCGTAAAGCGGAATACAAGCTTGATCCTGAAAAACCAATAACATTCGGTCCTCTAGCTCTCTACGATTATTACTTTGAGTTTAAGAGGCAGCAAGAAGAGGCTATGAGAAATGCATTAACTGTAGTAAAGGAGGTTGCAAAGAAATACGAGGAAATATCAGGCAGAAAGTATGGAACTATAAAGAAGTTCATGACAGATGATGCCGACGTAGTACTAGTCTGCATGGGAAGCGCAGCAGGAACAGCAAGAGTTGTTGCTAAAAGTCTGAGAAAGGAAGGCAAGAAAGTAGGTGTACTCAGTGTAAGGCTATTTAGACCATTCCCGACCGAAGACGTTAGAGAGACACTAGAAAATGCTAAAGCAGTAGCAGTAATAGACAGGTCTTCAGCTCCTGGATGTGTCGGTGGACCTCTCTTTGAAGACATATGTACGGCTCTCTACGACCTACCAGAGAGACCATTGACATACAATATAATAGCTGGACTAGGAGGAAGAGATATCACACCAGATCAAATAAAACAAATGTATAATATTGGATTTAAATACATTGAAAAGGGTAAGGTTGAAGATAAGGTCTTATGGATAGGGGTGAGATAATGAGTTACTTTAGAAGACTTGCCGATTTACCTAAAGAAGAGTTACTAGCGCCAGGACACAGACTATGTGCTGGATGCGCTGCATCAATAATAGCTAGACTAGCTCTAAAGGCTACACGTGGACCCACAATAGTGGTAAACGCTACAGGATGCCTTGAAGTAGCTACGACAATATATCCTTATACCTCATGGAGAGTCCCATGGGTTCACGTAGCTTTCGAAAATGCTGCCGCTGTAGCAAGCGGTATAGAAGCAGCCTTTAGAATCATGGAGAAAAAATATGGCGTAAAGAAGCCAGACATAATAGCTTTTGGAGGAGACGGCGGAACATTTGACATAGGAATACAAGCGCTATCAGGAGCTCTCGAAAGAGGCCACGATTTCGTCTATATATGCTACGACAACGAGGCATACATGAACACAGGAATACAGAGATCAAGTGCTACTCCACTCGGAGCCTGGACTACAACTAGCCCTGCAGGAAGAGTTATTCCAGGAAAACTCGAGAGAAAGAAAGACTTAATAGGCATAGCCGTTGCACATGGCGTAGAATACGCTGCTACAGCTTCGCCTGCATATCCTCTAGATCTAGTAAATAAAGTGAGAAAAGCCATTGAGGTAGATGGCCCAGCAGTACTTCATATAATTTCGCCGTGTCCTAGAGGCTGGAGATTTGATCCAAGTGAAACTATAGAGATAGCCAGACTAGCTGTAGAAACCAGATTCTTCCCAATATATGAAGTAGAAAAGGGAGAATATAAGATAAACATAAAGGTGCCTAAACCAAAGCCCGTCGAAGAATACTTAAAGAGACAAGGAAGATTCAAGCACATCTTCTTACCAGAGAACAAGTGGGTACTCGAGAGAATTAAGCAAACAATCGAAGAAAACTGGAATAGATTACTAGAACTTGCAGGAGAAAAATAAAATGACAGTAAAAACAGAAATAATATCTGAAATAGAGAAAAGACTAAATGAAAATAAAGGTTTTGAGATAGTATACGAAGATAATAGGCCAACTATAAGAGATGTTAAAGGAATAACAAAATCAAAGATATCTAAAAAGGAAATAAAAGGTATAAGAAGAAAAAAGACTAAATTAAAAAAAGATATTAAAGAATTGATACTCAATATCTCAAGAAAACTTGTAGATCATGGCGTAGAGTTTAAAGTACTGCTATGGCCGAAAGTTGTTGAAATAAGATTTGACCTAGACCATTTCATAAGCGTTTACGAGGGCGAAGTTAAGATAGCTGGATTTATATCAAGTGAAGAAAAGCCCTTATCATATATCTTTGATATTCTGAAAAACTATGGCAAAATAGTGTTCCTTAAACCTTTAAAATAGTTTATTTTTATAATTAATCTCTTTGCCTTTAATTGTTAACTATCTATAATTCTCCCCGCGATTGCTGCCATAAAACTAATAAGCTCAGATATCTATTTCTACTCGAGCGAAACTTATGTACAGCGATATTGCTATTTTAAGAGCGAAGCTAATCAGGATTGAAGAATTAGTTTTAAAACGCATGATTTCAAGTAAGATAAAGGAAGAATTTCAAATACTTTCTACTAAAGAAGAAAGCTTTATTGCTGATGTTGCCTTTAAAGATTTTCTCAACTATGTTAAAGTAATTAAAGATATCGAAGGAGACTTAGTCGATGTTCTTAATTACATTGGTAGGTTGCTCGAGGAAAGACCTCTTGAATTAAAAAGAATATTTGATGACTGGATTGATGAATGGATACTTAAGTGGAGAACTAGAGTCAAAATAGCTGTTAATGAAGATGAGTTTAAAAGAATGTCTATTAGCTTCAATAAGGAAATCGACCAGATCACGAGTAGACTTCCATTTATTAATGAGCTAAGGGAGTATGTTCTAGGCTCTATAATTAGAGCAGGAGAGGTCTGTATGACAAATATCATAGCTGATAGTATAATAA
>QMSB01000024.1 GCA_003650815.1 Thermoprotei archaeon
CTTGTTTTCATGCTAGACACCTATGCTTGACAATATTAAGCGAATAGAAGCATAGAGTAGTATTCCTGCGAAAATAAGTCTTATCCAAAGGCTCTTAACTTTTACTTGCGTCTTTGCTCCCATTGTGGCTCCAAGGATAAAGCCTATGATTACTATTGATGTCAGACTCGGCTCCATGAATCCCTCCTTAAAGTAGACTAGAGCTGATGTAGCGGCAGTTATTCCTACCATAAAGGAGCTCGTAGCAGTAGCTGCTTTGATAGGTATTCCTCCTACTATACACATTAGAGGCATTTTGATCACACCTCCACCTATTCCTAGAAGAGCCGATAGTGTTCCTGCGAGAAAGCTGCCTGCTATAAGAAGAGGACTATGAGATACTTTGTATTTCACTTTTTTCCCGAGACTTTCATCGTAATATTCTCCGCTCAGCTCTAGTTTCCTCGCTATGGAGTCTTCTTCTCGAGATCTGTGTTTGAGTCGACTTGATAGAAGCATGTATATAGCTATTACCGGGAAAACAAAGCCCATAATTAGCTTCAGTATCTTTACCTCGATTACTTGGTATATAATTGAGCCAAGAACGGCGCCCGCCGTAGAGGGGATTTCTAGAAGTAAGCCTAGCTTTACATTAACTACACCTTTCTCTAGGTATACTCGGGTAGCTGCAAGCGATGTGGCTACTGCTACTGCCACACCTATAGGTATTGCTGTCTTAACGTCAACTCCATAAAACACTATGAGTGTAGGTACTAGCAGACTACCTCCACCTATTCCAGCTATAGCGCTTACAAACCCAAAAGCCAGCGCGGTAAGCAGTACTAGTATCTCTTTAAGCACTTTAATGAAATTATGTACTGTAATATATTATTTGTGCAGCCCTATGATAGCTCTTTTTCTTTTCAAGTAGTAAAGGTAATTGCGGTACGATATGTCTGGCGGGACTCTATGGTCGACGTGGGGAATATATCCTCCTTCTTCGATGAGAGCTTTAACTCTCTCAAGTTCTCTGTCTATTGCCTTAGGACCTTCTATAAGAGCGAACTTATCTATCCCACCCATTAACAGCAACTTTCTACCATATTTCTCTCTGAGCTCCACCGGATCTACACCAGCTCTTCTCTCTAAAGGAAATAGGCAGTTTATACCCGCTTCAAGCCAGAGCGGGACTAAGTCGTTAATGTTTCCGTCAGAATCGAGTATGTTTAGCCAAACGCCTTGGTCTTTCAAATATGAAGTTATTTTCTTGTACTCAGGAACCATGAACTCCTTGAATAGTCTCGGAGAAAGCATAGGACCTCTATTATAGCACATGTCTTCCCACCAGTGCGCGTAGTCAATGTCAGCTACTTTAAGAGCTAGACGTACTGCCTTAAGCATCATTTCTGTTCTAAAGCGGAACATGTCTCTTATTAAGTCAGGGTCTCTGTAGAAAGTCTTGAGGAGAGTTTGAAGCCCCATCAATCCTCTAGCCCACCCAAAGTATCCGCCAGCATTTACTCCTAGAGGATAGTCTCTGTTTTTCCACTTCTCCTTAAGCTCATCTATATTGTCTGGCAGCCTTATTTCATCTAAGTTGTATCTAGCCTTATATTCTTCCCAGCTATCCCAGTCTTTCACAGGGAATTCTATGTACTGCGGAATGCTACACCCCTTACCCCTTTTAAATTTCTTACATATCACTCCACTTGGTTCTCTAACAACTACTACTTTATCGTCCTCATAGAATACCTCTTCTTCAAACTCCCTAAAGGGAATGATAACTGGAACTTTGTAGCTATACCAGGCTTCAAAGCCAAAGTATTTATCTGCTGTATCATTGTCGACGACGTACTCAGGTAAGCCTTCTTTATGCCACCTGACTAGCGTGTCCTCCCAGTACCCGAACTCAACATCAGGGATATGGTCTACTTCCTTGTACTCAAAGACTCTGAGAAACCTTTCTCTCATGCTGAGCTTAAGTGAGGGATTTATTATACCTCTGCGGGCCACTAGAGAATAGCCTTTTTCAATTATATTAGACTACCTTAGTAGCTCTCTTACTAACTACTTTATTCGAAAGAAATATTTCTTCGTGTAAGATATTTAGAGAAGATGTCGAGAAAGATTATTGTCCTTCTACTGCTTACAGCACTTATCTTAATAAGCTCTATTAAGTGTCAAGAAAAACTATTCTATATTGAAAAAGAGTGGTGTCTTCTCTCTATAGAAAAGTCAGGCGACGTATTCCTCTTATACAACATTACAGTGAAAGTCATTAAAGGCAGTATTAAGAGCTATGTATCAATTGGAATACCTTGTCCAGACTTCTCAGTTCTCGAAGCATATGAGCTTGAGACAGGAGCTAAGCTGAAATACAAGAAAACAGTAGACCGCAGCTCTGGAACATACTTGGTCACGCTTTATGTAAGCAAGCCAATATATGCTGGTGAAGCCCGAACGTTTATTCTCCGTGTTATCTTAGAGAACTTTATTTATGAAGACAAAACTAATCCAGGTAATGTTGGGCTACTCTTTAAGCCCTGTTGGTGGGATCCCAGCTACTTTTCTGGTATAGGCGACTTAAGAGTAAAAGTAGTACTACCAGAGGATGTCGAGAAAAATGAAGTCAAGTGTACTCCATCTTATGATAATGTCTTTACTGAAGAAGGAAGAGTAGCGCTTTACTGGGAGAGAAGGAACCTTCCAGCTGAACATAAATTCTCAGTTGGAGTATCGTTCCCGAAGAAATATGTTGAAAAATACGTGTCGTTAGAAGAGGAGGAGGGCTTTGAAGATCTCTTAGAAATAATAGTCACACTATTCGTATTAACTGTAATAGCTCTATGCTTCATAGCATCTTTCATAGGCTTTTTTGCGAAATCCACCTACGAGAAGCCAGCGTTTATGATAGAGGCTTTAGGTCCTCGTAAAGGGCTTACAGCAGTTGAGGCAGCTTACTTGATAATGAAGTATAGGCGAAGAAGGGACTACGGTAGGATACTCTGTATGATATTATTTGGTATGATAAAGAAGGGTTTTGCTAGAATACTGAGTTACGAGCCTCTTAGAATATGGATTGACCGCGATAAATACCGCTTGATGAGGAGCTATGAGAGGGCCTTCGCTGACGCAGTACTAGAAAACGGTGAGATAGATTCACGGCGCCTAGTTAAAGTATTCAGAGCCTTAGACCGCTCTCTGAGAACAAAGATGAGAGGGTACTGCGTTAAAGAGACGGTCGAGTACTACGAGGATATCGTGAAGAGAGCATGGGAAATGGTGGAAGAGGCGAGGTTACCTGAAGAGAGATTTAAGACGCTTGCAGAGAACCTAGAATGGCTCCTATTAGATGAAGAGTTCTCGACTAGGATAAGACATGTACCTGAAGTAGTGGTGAGATACGACCCCTACTGGGATACCTATTACTGGTGGTATTGGCGTAGTCTCCCGCTGCCGCAGCAGCCAGCAGAAGAAGTAAGTTTAGTAAGAGTCGCTGATAATATCGCAACAGCTGTAGAGAAGACTACGTCTGAAATAGCCTCGAGGATAGAGGAAGTAGCTGACAAAATTACTAGAATCTTTGAGAGGGAGAGTGAAAGTGGGTCTAGGTCTACTAGCTCACGTTCATACAGTGATATTGGCTGTGTATGTGCCTGTGTTTCCTGTGCATGTGTATGTGCTTGCGTATCGTGTGCTTGCGCGTGCGCTAGCGGTGGCGCAGGGTGATCACTATGATTAAGAAAACTAAGTTTATTTCATACATTGACGAAGATTCAGGACTACACATGCACTTAAGACTTAATCCTGATGGTACGGGAGTTCTTATAATAAATGCTTCCAAAGTAGTCTACTTGAATAAATCCGCGGCTTTCTACGTCGAGCAGATGTTCAAGGGAGCCAAGCCAGAGGAGGCTGCTAAAAGGGCTTTAAAGAAGTTTAAAGGAGTGGATTTCAATGAAGCTAAGCAAGATTACCTCGAGGTAGTGAACAAGACACTGAGTTTAGCTTTTAGTAAAACATGCCCTATATCAAGTCTAGGATTTAGGAGAATAGACCCCTTTACCTTTAAGCCTTCAGCACCATACAGAGTAGACTTAGCGATAACATATGAATGCAATAATGCTTGTATTCACTGCTATAGTTCTTCTCCTAGAAAATCACCGGAGAAGAAAGAGCTCAGTACTAGTGACTGGTTTAAGGTAGTAGATAAGCTCTTCGAAGTAGGTGTACCCTATATCTCTTTCACGGGAGGCGAGCCTACCCTAAGAAACGACTTAGAGAACTTAATATCATATGCTCAGAGAAAAGGCTTAGTCACGGGACTAGTAACTAATGGGCGTAAACTACGCGATAAACACTACTTACACAGACTAGTCTCAGCAGGACTTGACAGCATACAGATAACACTAGAGTCTCCAGACCCCGAGACCCATGATAAAATAACAGGCGTCAATGGAAGTTGGAAAGAGACTGTTGAAGGAATAAAGAACGCTGTCAAAGAAAACATTTACGTAGACGTCAATACGACTTTAACAAAGATGAACATAGACCAAGTAGAAGAATGGGTAATTTTTCTAAATAATCTAGGAGTAGAAAACATATCCATTAATAAGTTAATATACTCAGGTAAAGCACTAAACCTCATCAAAGAGCTTGAGCCTCCCGTAGACAAGACGAGAGAGGCGCTAATGAAGGTAAAGGAGCTTGCAGAAGACCTTGGAATGAAGTTCACGTGGTATGGTGTCACCAAGTACTGTGAATTAGACCCTGTGGAACTGGGTTTAGGAATAAAGACTTGTTCAGCCGCACTCTTAACTCTGGCAATAGAGCCTGATGGAACAGTAATACCCTGCCAAAGCTACTTCCATCCTCTAGGTAATATTCTAAAAGACAAATGGAGTAAAATATGGAATCACGAGCTCTGTCTTCATATTAGAGAGCGAGCCTATGCTCCCTCTCAATGTGAAGGATGCCCTAAATTCGCGATATGTGGTGGTGGCTGCCCACTAGAAATAACTTATACTCGGTAAACCACAGCCTTTTTCGCGACAAAAGGCTTTAACCAGTCCTTATCCCAGAGCTCATGGTATTTTATAAGATATTTTCTAAACGATGATTCAAGAAATATTTCTTTATAAACGGGCTTAGCTTTATACTTCTTTAAAACAGTTTTAGTCAACATAAACATTTCTTTAACAGACAGCTGGCTTGTAAAGGCTACTCCATCTTTAGAGCAGTATATACTGTATATGTGGGGCACTAAAGCTAGTTTTAATGCGAGGTCTTCAGCATCAAAGCACTCGAAAACATGTAGTCGTAACGGATAGTCACTCACCTTCCTATAGGGTTTAACGCTATTGCCTATCCAGAGAGGTAGTACGTGTTTTCTGAAGTGATAAGATAGTGCTTGAATAGTAACACTACTACTATTACTCCTATTGATTTTCTGGAGAATTTCTGTAAGCGGTGTAAAGGCGTACTTCTCTTTGAAAAACATTATTTGCATATCGTATTTATCTATATGTCTTCTATCAGGCATATTCCACTTATAATCAACTTTAGAAAGCTTGTAGTAGTTCACTTTAAGTCCTTCATGTGTAATATTTATGACACCTAGCTCCAAGGCTATATCAGGTCTCCAAAATAGCTTTTCCTCGCCAATAAATTTGAATAGAGGCTGGTAGACGAATAACTCAATGTACTCGTTTACATACGTCTCAGGAATAAGTCCTGATACCATGTACCACTCATTGCAGTCTACTAGAGCTGTTCTAGCAGAAACAGTATACGCTGGAAGTCTATAAGGAGGTTTAGTGAAAAATAGGATAGTTGGCTTCAGCCCTACGGCTTTTTTAGAGGTACAAAAACTTATACTAATTTGGGTGGACAGGCTCTTTAATCTTCTCGATACAGTGCTCTGAGGTAGATTTACTCTACGAGCTAGCTTAGATATATCTAATGAGCACGGGATACTGGTGATTATCAGCCAGTCCCTAGGGCTTAGCTGAATAGTCTCCCCCCGCACCTAGGGGGTCTAGGTCAGGGTTTTCTTCTCCTCCTGGAGGAGGATCAGGATCTGATCCACCGTCGCCGCCATCAAGTGGCTGTGCTGAGGGTCCTGCTATTATTACTTTAGTTATCAGCACTGCTGCTATTATTAGTAACGCTAAGAATTTCCTGTTCTTAAACAGGGTCTTAAGAAATATCTTAGTTTTATTCATAGTCGTGTATATAATTGGAAGACTGGTATATAAACTTTTTCCCAGATATTCCATGAAAAAGTAATTTCTTGATTAAATGCACAAGGGTGTTCCTATTAGCATTAGAAGGTACATCTGTTAAAATGAATGATTAGCCAAGTATCATTATTTAACTATTTTTTCGAAAAACTACCTACTGCGCCGAAAATATTCTCTACTGCATAAAATTGGACATTCTTTCTTTTATAACAAGCTAATAGAATATATTTCCAATTCATAAGAAAATCCAGGTCAGAAAAACTTAACTACCGAAAGCCTATTCTCCTACGTGTTATAAATTCAAATAAAATATTTTTCCACGACTGTTTTATCATAAAAATGAAAGACCTAACTATAGTTTTCAACTACCCAGACGAACAAATAATGCCTAATAAATGTCCACAAATAGTTTTAGAAGAAATCAGAGGACAAAATACCCTCTTCTTCGTGTCTCATAGCCACTCCGATCATTTTACGAAGAAAATCTTTGCCTTAGCTAAACAGACTAAAGAATATATTTTCATACTATCATATGACGTGTCTCAAAGGTACTCAATGCCCTCTAACGCAATTATAATGAGGCCTGGAGATAGAGTTTCCTTATTAAAAATAAGCGTGGAGGCTTTCGACAGCAGTGATTTAGGAGTCGCTTATATGGTCTACTTAAATAATCTACATATTTTTCACTCAGGAGACTTATCAGACTGGTCGAGAAAAGAGCTGCCTCCTGAAGTAAATAAGTGAGTGCGAGAAGTGTACTACAGAGAGCTGAGTAAACTTGAGAAGTATGGAGTAGATATAGCTTTCATAAATACTGTCCCCGGAATAAGCTACTGGACTGGCGCTATAGTTTTTATAAAGCGAGTTAGACCTAAGCTAGTAGTACCAATGCACTTACGTGGAGAAACAGTGGTCATAGATTATTTTTGAAGGATCTCGAGAAGGAGGGACTACGTACTGAAGTATTTAAGTACAAGGCTGCTGGAGACACTTATCTCTTCTATGTACACTAGTGTCTTATATTTAGGAGGCGTAGTATTCTGTGTATAGAGTATTTGTAGGAGGACTTAAACATGAGTCAAATAGCTTCAGTTCTCTCATAACCTCTATTAAAGACTTCGCTATTCTATCGCCTAGCGAAGTTCTAGAAAAAGAGTACTCTACTTACCTAAGGAACACAGGATTTGAAGTAGTTTCCACGATAGTGGCGTACGCTCCTCCAGCAGGACTAGTAGAAAAACACGCTTACCTAGAGCTCAAAGAAAGAATTCTCCAGGACTTAGAGAAAGCGAAGAAGCTAGATGGAGTATACTTAGATCTTCATGGAGCAATGGAAGTAAAGGATCTCGGAAGCGGTGAACTCGATTTAGTCAAGAGCATTAGGGAGATAGTAGGCTATGATATCCCTATTTCAGCCAGCTTTGATCTACACGGAAATATTCCGGCAGAACTTGTAGAAGAGCTAGATATATTAGTAGCTTACAGAACCGCGCCTCATGTAGATGCAGAAGAGACTAGACTTAAGGCAGTATCACTTCTTGCGAAGCAAATCAAGAAGAAAGTCAATACTTCCCGCGCCATAGTAAAGCCGCCAATGCTCTTACCTGGAGAATACTTCGTGACGCTATTTGAACCAGCCTCTTCTATCATGAAGCTCTTGCCGGAAATAGACTCTAAGCCCGAAATAGTAGTATCTTCGCTCTTCGTAGGCTGTGCGTGGACAGACGCCCCCTACTCTACACCCAGCGCAGTAATCGTAGCCAGTGAAAACAACTATGAGAAAGCTCTCTTAGAAGCTAAGAGACTCGCACAAGAAGTATGGAGGAAGAGAAAAAAGTATAGACTAGACGTAGAGGCGGGAGAACCTGAAGAGATAGTAGATAAAGCCCTGCAGTCTATCAAGAAGCCTGTTGTTATTTCAGACTCAGGCGACAACGTGACAGCTGGAGGTGGAGGAGACGTACCACTAATGCTAGATATCTTACTGAGAAAAAACGCTAGTAAAGTCCTCGTAGCAGGACTATTTGATATAGAATCTTTCAAAAAATGTCGAGAAGCGGGAGAGGGAAGTAAAGTCGAGTTAGTTCTAGGAGGAAAAATCGACAAGATTTATGGCTATCCGCTAGAGGTAGAGGCGAAAGTAATGAAGACTACTGAAGAAGAGGTTCTCATTAGAGTAAAGAAAGTAGACGTAATAGTATCCTCTAAGAGAAAACCCTACATAAGCCTAGAAGACTACGCTCCGCTAAAGATAGATCCTAAAAACTACAATATTGTCGTAGTCAAACTAGGATACCTCTTCTCAGACATAAGAAAACTAGCAGCAGTAGCATATATGGCACTAACACCAGGCTTCACCTACCTAAAAATAGAAGAACTACCATACAGCAAAGTAAAAAGACCAATATACCCCCTAGACAAAGACTTCGAGTGGACTCCCTAATAAACTATTAATTTCCTGAAAACATAGTAAGTACTCGTGAACACAGAAACATTAGGCATTCTTAAGAAACTCGTAGAGGCGCCCAGCGTCTCAGGCTTCGAAAACACTGCTAGAAAAATAGTAGCAGACTTTATGAGAGAAAAAGATCTCGAAGTAAAAGTAGACGTTTTAGGAAACGTCATAGGCTCAGCAGGTCAAGGAGACTTGAAAATCATGATAGCAGCACACCTAGACATAGTAGGCTTCATGGTAACCTACATCGAAGACAACGGCTACATCAGGTTCGCATCAAGAGGCTTTGACGCTAGGGTAGTCTATGGGCAACATGTAGTCCTACACACACCTAAAGGGAGGGTTTATGGAGTAGTAGCGGCAAAAGCAGCTCATCTCACGAGACCAGATGAGCGCGAAAAAGCGGTAAAGATAGAAGACATGGCAATAGACATTGGCGCTGAGAGCAGAAAAGAAGTAGAGGAACTAGGCATAAAACCCGGTACACCCATTTCTCCGCCTCTTATACTGAGAAAACTTGTAGGAGATAGAGTTCTAGGAGTAGGACTCGACGATAAAGCAGGAGTAGCGTCAATGCTTAAAATACTAGACTACATTAACTGCCAGGAACTACCTTTGAAGCTCTACATAGTAGCAACCTCGCAAGAAGAGCTAGGTCTAAGAGGAGCCACAGTAGCAGCCTACCGAATCAAGCCCCATATAGGTATAGCCATAGATGTCACACACGGATTACAGCACGGTGTAGACGCGCGGAAAGTAGGTGGAATAAAGCTAGGGAAAGGTCCAGTAATCGGAATAGGACCAAACTTTCATCCAAAAATTGTAGAGACTCTAGAAGAGGCTGCTAAGAAAGCCGAAATACCGTATCAGCTAGAGCCTATTTTCGGAAGCTCAGGCACAGACGCAGCTGTAATACAACTCTCAAGAGAAGGTGTAGCTACAGGACTTGTATCAATACCGCTGAAGTATATGCATAGCTTCGGAGAAATAGCTTCTTTAAACGACATAGAGAACACAGCAAAACTCCTCGCTCAGTTCATCAAACTAGTGGCGGCAAACACACAGGAATACTGTTTCGAGTAAGCTGTTCAATAAATTTAATGATTTTTAATTATTTTCAAACAAATGTCTACGAAAGATTCTGTGAAAAGTTAGTAATATAGTAGCTAAGTATATATTTCAGCTTAATATAGAGTATTTGTATGCCCAAATATAGAATTAAAGTAGATAAAGAGACTTGTATAGGATGCGGTACCTGTGCTGCTTTATGTCCAGACTACTGGGAGATAGGCGATGATGGAAAAGCGCAGCTAAAGGGAGGTGTCACAGAACTAGTTGTAGAAGAACTGGGCTGTAATGAGGAAGCTAAAGATAGCTGTCCTGTAAATGCTATAACGATAGAAGAAGTCACTGAGTAGGCTTTTTCTTAAACATACTCTCATAAAATTTGTCTAGTTCTTTTTCAATATCAAGTGGAAGAGGCTCTGGTTCGTGTTCTCTGATTATTTTATCGACAAGGAGATGTGCTGTTTCTAGCGCAGGCCTAGATTTGCCTATTTTCCAGTAGTATCTAGGCGATCGATCGAAGACTTTAGGGAAGTAGTGTTCTTTTCTCAAGTGTTTGACAGTGTGTCTCTCCTTAAGGAATGTTCCAGTAAAGCCTACCCTGGAGATAACATCTACTGCTAGTGTCTCTTCTGTTATCTCAAAGCCTCTTAGGAGTCTGAGTAGGTATCCGCAGACATCGTTGTCTAAGACGAGTTTTTCAAGCGACTGAGTATTCTCAAATTCCAGCATACCTGGTCCTGAGACTACATTAACTCGCTTCAGTACAGCTATGATTCCACTTAAAGAAACTTCAACGCCAGCCTGATAGTCTAGTGTCTTTGAGTCGCTTATAGCCATGTATGCGTGCGTAGGTAAGCCAAAATACTTTGCTATTTCGATGTAGGCTGTCGAGAGAAGTAGAGTCTCAGGGCTCACTATATTTGCTGTCCCGTACCTCATGCAGAATTCGCAAGGACTTCCACCATATATTACGGGAGAGCCTCTTCTAGCTAACTGTGCTAAGACTATGCCGGAAAGTGCTTCAGCGTGGTGTTGAAGGAGGGAGCCCGCGATGGTTACTGGACTAGTGGCGCCTAGTTGGGGCATGGGTATTATTTCTATGGGAATACCTCTTTTCGCGCAGTCGATTAGGTTCTGTGAAGTAATATAGCTCCACTTAAGTGGTGGGCTGGGGCAGACGTCGAAAATAGCGTAGGGCTTCTTCTCATAGTCTCCTATAACTATTTCTAGCATCTTAGCCATGTCGTAAACTCCGTCTACTGAAAAGGCTCCGGTCACAACAGGCTTAATAGTATTTTTCAAAACTATATAGAGTCTCACGCGGTCTCTAAGCCTTATGGGGACGTCTGAGGGTACTAGAGCAGTGCTCTGCAACTTAATGTTTTTTAGTGCATCAACTAGTTTAACTAGCTTAGCTAAGTCGTTTAAGGTAGGAGACCTAGGCTCAGTAGAGCCGTAGTCCAGTATTTTAGTAGCCGCTGATCCTGGGTCAAAGTATACTTCATCGCCTCCTATCTCAGCATAGGGCCTGCCTTTTCTATCGTATAGCAGTACTCTTGAAGGAGTACTCTTTAGACAGTATTCGACGAGATCTCTCGGGATTTTAACAACTTTGCCTTTAATAGTTGCTTCTGCATTAGAGAGGAGTTTGAGAGCCTCTTCGTTATCGATGTATACTCCTGTTTTCTCGAGAATTTCAAGAGCTTTCTCGTGTATAATCTCTATGTCGCTTCTCTCGAGTAGCTTTAGGGAGGGAGCTGGCATAGATAATATACTGTGAAAGATAATATAAGGAAGTTCTATTAGTAGTGAGGCTACTTTACTCTAGTCTTGTATATTTCTTCGATGATATGAGCTACTTCGTTGAAGCTTCACTTAGAGTTGTTTATTACTGCGTCGTATAGGTCTGCGTCAATCTAGTCTTTTCTATAAAGCCTGTACACTAGGTTTTCAGCGTTCTTCATCAGAGTTTCTTAAAGCCTTTAGTGCCTCTTCAATAGATATGTTTCTTCTCTTAGCTATTCTTTCGGCTCTAAACTGAACTGGAGCCCATAGAAACACCTTAATATCTACATTAGGAGTATCAAGTACTAGGAAAGCTACTCTGCCTTCAATTACTACATTTCTCTCAGCAATATAGTCTAGCGGCAGGCTCTTAATGACATTCTCTAAGTCTATTTCACCTAACCTAGCTTTTCTCTCAAGTACATCAAAGCTTATTCTCTCCTGAGCAACAATTTCTCTTATCGCTAACTGACTATTGACTACTCTTACACTGAGTTTTTCTGCAAGCTTTTCTGCGTCTCAGTACATCCAGCTCCCAACTGTCCCGCTAAAACTATGACAGGCTTATTTACAGTCACGTGTAATCAACTGAAGACAGTAATTTAACCGTACCGCTGCAGCTGGCTCGACAACCTGTATACTAGTGTGTATTCTCAGAGTATTCTTTGAGAGATACTTTCAGAGAACTTACATCAGCTTATTAATTGTTTGAAACATAAGAGGAGTGATGAATAACAGAGAAGTATTCAACTGCTTAATGCTAGCTAAAAACGTAGTACACTTTGTTGAAAAAGCATACGCTGAGAAAAACATAGATTTATTTAGACAGAACATTAAGGAAGCTCTGTTTTACTTAAGACACTTAGAGGAGAAACTAGAGAAAATAATGAATATGCCTGAGGAAGAGCTTTTCAGGAACACTTAAGTTCTCTACTAATACTTTCAGAGAGGTAGCACTAGACTTAAAGAATATAATCTCTCTTCGATAAAAGGAATGATTATCTCTAAGTGGGATCGTACTGACGCCCACGTCGTAAAGGTATGGGGTAGGGGCAAGTGTTTTAATGAGTATAAGCCTCTTCTTTCGAGTTTTTGTAAAAATAGTTGCAAATACTGTTTCTTCAGAAAAGAGCGTGCTGTAGAGAGACATAGGTTTTCTCCCGAAAAACTAGCTAAATTTGTGTATTATTTGTGGCTTAGAGGAAAAATAGATGGAGTCATGATCTCCTCCGGAGTGTTTACTGATCCTGAGATCGTGGTAGAAGAGGAGATCGAGGCAGCGCGACTATTGAGGAAAATGGGCTTCAGAGGCTTTATTCACTTGAGACTAATGCCTGGCACGCCCAAGTACTTAGTCTGGGAAGCCGCTAGAATAGCTGATAGGATAGGAGTAAACATAGAGTCTCCCGACAAGACAGTTTTCTACGAAATAGCTCCCGATAAGGGAAGCTATCGAAATGACTTGATGAAAGTGCTTGAAAACTGCTATAGAGCCTGGAGAACCTTGAGGCGTGAAGGTTTTCTTAAATCGGGAATAGTGACGCAAATGATAGTCGGTTTAGGCGAATCGGATTTAAGAGCACTAGAGACTACCGAGTACTTGATTAGAAACTTTAAGCTGAGGAGAGTCTACTACAGTCCGTTCGAGCCTATTAAAAATACTCCGCTCGAAGATCATTCTCCATGTCCTGTGAGCAGAGCTAGGAGACTATACCAGGTATTCTTTCTGCTGAAAGACTATGGTTTTATGCTGAGAGAGCTCAAGTACCTCTTCGACGAAAATGACATGCTTCCAGCAGTAAGAGACATTAAATTCGAGTACGCTAAAAGAGTCCTCGGATACCGTTCAATAGACTTAAATTCAGCTAGCTTCAATGAGCTAGTTAAAGTCCCCGGGATAGGGCCTGTATCTGCTAAAAGAATACTTAGGCTTAGGGAGCAGAAGAGAATAGACTTCATTGACCTGAGGAAAATACTCGGGCCTAGCCGATTTAAGAAAGCAGCCAAATTTGTAGAAGTCTAATCTAGCTGAGAGCCTTATGGTAATTAGTGGGAGTAAAGTAGAAGTGCTTCTAAGAATCTTAGAGAAGTTTACTTTAACCGAAGTAATGGAGATTGAAGAAAAATTAGATGAACAGTATATAGTACTTAAAGAGCTCTTCTCTAAAATAGAGTTGCCGAGAATATTTCTTGCTTTAGTAGTTTTAAACGCCATTAGTAGTTACCAGCTAAACTGCAAGGGAGAAGACTACTGGAGAGAATTTTCTGAATATTTCTCAAGGATCTCTAGTAAAGTATTGGAAGTCGAAACTGCTGATGAATTATTAATGCTTTTCAAAGAGTTTTTAATAAACTCTAAGTGTAATAAACGGTTGCTAAGACAGAAGCTGAGAAGAGTAATTAAGCTGAGAAGACTTATAGCTAGGGTTCTTGAAGAACCTGAGCCTTACTTAAAGAATCCGCTACATCTAACACAAGAATTAGCGAGAAGCCTGGAAACTAGCGCTAATGCTAAGACGGTAGTTTTTGCAGTAAAAATGTTCTGCTATGCATCTAGAATATCTCTAAATGTAAAGCCGGACAGTGCTTTGCTGAGTCAGATAGATATACCCTTAGACTCGAGAATTCTCAAGATATCTAAGTCTCTAGGCGTAAAAGAGGCAAGAGAGTTCTGGCGAAAAATATCTAGGAGAACAGGTATACCCCCTCTACACTTAGATTCCCTGCTGTGGATTGGCTATAGACTCGCTAAAGAGAATAAATTAACCGGAATCGAGAAATTCGATGAACTGGTGGTATTTCTGAAAGAATGCTAGTACATTAGTAGCTCTTCTACATCTTCTTTAAATTTCATTAAATCAGATCTCCAGGAAGCTGCTATCTCTTCTACACTGCAGTTCTGCTCAAGCATCAATCTGACTTTATTCCCTCCAGTAAGGAGATCGAAGAAGTATTCTCCTCTTCTTTTAATCCACTCGAACTCGCTGTAGTCATTTTTAATTAGTTTTATTAAATGAAGTATTGTTTCAATAGGCTTAAATGTATTTCTATTAACTACACATACGTGAACTCCGCCACAGTTTTTGCCAGAGTACTTAGACGTATATGGAGTAAATCTCACGGGTCTAAAGAAGACTCCAGGGAGGTTCAGCTTATTCATTTTCTTTGCTAAATCGACTGGCTTGATCCAAGGTGCTCCAATGTACTCAAAGGGCTTAGTAGTGCCTCTGCCCTCAGATAAATTAGTTCCCTCTATGAGAACTGAGCCTACGTATATTAGAGCTGTAGTCAAGGTGGGTATGTTCGGTGATGGAGGTATCCAGTATAGTCCAGTTTCATCAAACCACATTTCTCGCTTCCAGCCTTCAAGAGGGTATACGTGGACTTCGGCTCCGAGAGAGTACTTAGTGTTAAAGTACTCTGCTAACTCGCCTGCTGTAAGTCCGTATCTCATGGGTATCGGCGCTATTCCAATGAAAGAAATATACTCTTCTTTCACGAGAGGTCCTTCTATAGTAGATCCTGTGAGAGGATTAGGTCTATCAAGTACATAGATAGGAGTACTGGTTTTCCCTGCGGATTTAATGCAGTAGTATAGAGTTGAGATGTAAGTATAGCATCTAACTCCAATGTCCTGTATATCGTATATTAGACAGTCTAGACTCGATACTATGTCCTGAGGAGGCTCTCTGGTTTCTCCATATAGGCTGTAGACTTCTACGCTGTAGTCTTCATCAAAGTAGTTAGTGTACGTGGCTCCGGGAGGAAGAGCTCCACTTAATCCATGCTCTGGCGCAAATACTACTATTTTCCTAGCATAATTCTTGGCTACTTCAATTAAATGTGTGAAGTCTCCTGTAAGTGAAGTATGGTTTACCACGAGTCCTACTTCTAGATCTCTTAGACTTTCCTTAACTTCGATTAAGTGATCCAAGCCGGTTTTTACTCTAATCAAGCTTCTTCTCCTCTCTCAATTTTTCAGCTAGCTCTATTGCCTTAGTAGGAACATTACCTGTAGCCTCTAGCAACTTAACGGCAGTAGAGTAGTCAACACCAGCTTTAGCCATTACTATAGCTGCGGTTACATTACCCTTAGCTTCTTCTAGTAGCCTAGACGCAGTCTCGTAGGACACTCCTGTCTCAATCATTATTATTCTCTTAGCTCTCTCGATTAGCTTTTTACTCTTAGGCTCTAGAGAAACCATTAAGTTTCCTTTAACTCGTCCAAGTCTAACCATTATAGCTGTGCTCATCATAGTTAAAATCATTTTCTGAGCTGTAGCAGCTTTCATTCTAGTAGACCCTGTTATCACTTCAGGTCCAGTATCAGGAGCTATGACTATGTCAGCGTACTTTGTTACAGGGCTTCCCTTAACACAGGTAATAGCTACTGTTTTTGCTCCTATTTCTCTAGCATATCTAAGCGCAGCAATCACGAAAGGAGTCCGCCCACTAGCAGAAATACCGACTACAACATCTTTATCAGTAATTCTTCTCGCTTTGAGCTCGCGAACAGCCATATCTTCGTCGTCTTCAGCTCCCTCAATAGGTCTAAATACCGCACCGGGACCACCAGCTATAATAGCCTCAGCCATCTCAGGGCCAACGTCGTAGGTAGGAAGAAGCTCGGCCACATCGATTACTCCCAGTCTCCCACTTGTTCCCGCGCCAACATAAAACCACTTACCGCCATTCTTTAATGCTTCAACAATAGTGTCTACGGCTTTAGCAATATTAGGCAGCTCTTTTTCAACAGCGTAAGCCACCTTCTTATCCTCATCATTAATTATTTTAAGGATCTCTATTGTAGGAAGCTCACTTAAATTCGCTGACCTAGGATTTATCTGCTCTGTAGTAAGCGACAACAACTCCTCAAAAACCCTTTTATCTCCTTTAATCTCCGACATAAACCTCAACATAAGTACCTCATAAGAGGACTTATATATACTTCTAGTAGTTTGTTGACGCTAAGTCTACCAGTGTAATACTACATTAAGTGTCGTAAGCGTATTTATTCTATTGACAGTCATTTAAAATCAATATGTTACTATCTCTAATTCAGGTATTTTTGAAAAGTGTTTAATATTTCTAGTTACAAGCTTTAAGTTATTAGTAATAGCTGTCGCAGCGATTATTGTATCCGCAAATCCTATAGGTTCTCCTCTCTTGTATAAATAGGCCGCTATTTCAGCTGATTTTTTGGCAATTTTGTCAGTATACGGAATTATATCGAATCTAGCTAGTTCTCTCTCCGCTCTCTCTAGCATCTCCTTAAGTTTATCTTCATCACTCCAGTAAGACAAGTATACTCCAACAAAATATTCGTGAACTGTTACAACAGATATTGCTACGTAAATTTTCTCATAATCTATTTTTCTAGCAAGCTTTACTGCTCCTGAATCTCCTCTGGTGAGGTTTATCAAGTAGTCTGTATCAACTAGATACATTACTTCCACCTAGTACTCTTTCAAGCCTCTCTATATCAGCCAGCAATACTTTCTTTTTGTACTCTTTAAGAGCTCTTAAACCCTCCTCTGTAATAGTCTTAGAGCCAGCTATTTCGAGGAGACTTCCTCTTCTCGAAATAAGCTTCTTGATAACATCGCTAAAGCTTTCTCCTGGCCGCTTCAGTTTTTTGAGCATTTCATAGACTTCGTCTGATACCATAATGGTGCGAGCCACGAAGATCCCAAATATATATGTATATACATATATATAATTTTTCTTCTACTCCCTATTGCAGACTATGAGTAATAGGCTGAAAATATATTATCATAAATATTATTAAAGTTTTCAATTTGCTTTAGGGATTAAATATATAAGCGTTATACGCAAATACTTTTATGGAGCCGCCGGGACTGGCCCGCAGGGCTTGGATGAACGGTAGGGGGACTCACCGCGCGTTGAACACTCACCTCCTTATAGCCGGCTCACTTCGCTAAATTTTTGTTAATGCTTTAAATAGAGCTTTTGTTACTTCCTCCTCTACTTTAGTTGCCTTAGCACTATCATGGTGTATTTTCCAAGTTTCTCCATGTAGTTCATCGGTGACTATAAGAGCTACGCCTAAGTCGACGTCCCTGTACATTGCTACGGACATGAGTGCTGTACTCTCCATATCTACAGCGAGAACATTCATTGAACTATATTTCCTGACTTTATCTCTTGTTTCTCTGAAAATAGCGTCAGTAGTCCATATACCGCCTGTATGTAGCTGAACACCTAGTTTCTGAGCTGCATAGCTGAGTTCCTTATTTAGAATCTTTACGACTTTTTCACTCGGTTTAGGGACTACATCTGAAGGTAGGTAGTGGTAGCTAGTACCCTCTTCTCTTATGCCCCATGTAGGTACGACAATATCGAATATCTTAACTAAGGGATGAATAGCTCCGGCGCCACCATAGACGATAAACTTCTTTACTCCCGCGGCAATTAACAGCTCACTTATACAGCCATCAGTACTGCGTAGCCATTACCTTAATGGACACCTATATTCTTCCAGGAAACTGACCTTAAACCAGTCTTTTGGTCAAAAATATGTTTAAAATATTTGAGTAATTAGTCAATTGGAATTGATACTTGTTTCTTATTCTAGAAAATTATTTAAGGTTTTCTGTGAGAGTATAGATGTGAGTGATAGAGAAGTAGAGCAAGTTATTCTCATACTCATAGCTATTATCGTTACAGTCTACCTATACTACAACCCCAACATCCTATACTTAGACTCCACTACAACCATAGACTTCACTACAACAATAAACTCACTTAAAACAGCACTAGTAACCTATATCGCACTACTACCACTACTACTATCAATAACATTAACACTATACGAACCCTAAGTATTAGTATCCCTAACCAAAAAGGAGAAATCCTCGCCTAAAAACTAATAAGTCTCTCATCAATATGGTTTACTGAATAATATAGATTAGAACATAAAGCAAAAATATTTACAGTGAACGCTACTAGTGTGGAGCTAAATATTTTCCAGAAATACTTCAATAGTATTTTGGAAAAACTATGGAATAGATTTGTTAAACTAAACCGCATAATCTCATTTTACACATACCTCTGCCTAAAATACCGGATACCTCCAAAAGAACTCTACAACAGTACACTACACCAACACACACTCACCCTAAAGAAAAATAGCATTAATCTAGAAGAAAATGATGCATCTATTTTAAAGAAAATAGGTTTACCTGCAAGAAAGTGGAGTAGTGTAGATAGCTTTGTTAAAGCAGTTTCACGAGAAGTCAAGTCAGCTCAAAACACTAGAACCATATTAAACTTCGTCGAGCTAATAGTTCTACGAAACCTACTTAAAGGACAAAATGTGCGCATAGGCGCATCAACTTTCACAAAACTCCTAAAACTACACCAAGAGCTATTAGAGGAAAAGAGTATTTAAGTGTCCTCTCTGTACAGAGAGAAACCTTTATATAGTTTCAGTGAGCAAATTCTAGTGGGTGGAGTATGCATTTCAGAATAGTAGTTTTATCGAAAAAATATGTGAGTAGTTCTGAAGCATATAGAGTAGAGAAAAAGCTTGAGCGTAGACTAAAGAAAGTAGACTACGTAGATTTTATGAAATGGTATTCTCCCCATGAATTTAAACAAAAATTCAATGAAGAAGCATTCGTAAGCTGTACCTTCAGCTACAACGGCAAACAACTAAGATTCATAGACTACGGACTAAAACTACCCAAAGGATGGAAGAAAAAATACAAAGAAATACTAGTATACGATGCACACATTTAACTCAACCAAATCCTCTTCTTTACCTAATTACTTACCGCTAACTTAATGAAAACCACGTACAACACAGTAAATACACCTTATCCCACAAAACTAACTACATTAAATAAATAGTTTTTCACTACACTATTCCTATTTTAATAATTTTATTATGCTTCTTTACTACTTATTAAGTACCAGTTGTCAACTACTCTTTCTATTACTTCGCAACCCATTTCTATTAATAGGGGGTTCCAGTTTTTAACTAGTATTAATACTACTTTCTTTTCAATGCTCCTATTCTATTTAAGCATAACCTAACTA
>QMSB01000025.1 GCA_003650815.1 Thermoprotei archaeon
ACTTTAACGCGAACTTTCTCTAGTCCCTTTACAGCAGCTAAAGGTACCTCATGGTACTCCCTACCAGCATACATTACCCTAGGATAAGGCAAATCTTTCTTCCTCTTAAAGAACACTACTCAATACCACATAGGAAAGTAATTAAATTTCTCTCAATGAAGAATAGCTCCTTTATGAAAGCTAGGTCCACTGAAGAAGCAGCCCCGACAATATTTTAAGCAAAGTAGTTTTGCCAGCACCATTGGGTCCTACTAGTCCATAAATTTCATTTCTCTTCACCTCAATTGAAACTTCTCTTAAAGCTACTATACTGCCCTTATTACTACCAAATGTTTTTGAAACTCTCTTTGTTAATATAGAGTACACTTAATCACCTGCACTTTCTGAATACTCCTTATTCTGAATAACTAGAGATCAGTCAGTTAATAAACTGATACCATATAAGCCTTTTCACAGGTACTATTCTCTTGTTTTATTAAATTAGACATAGTAGTATCTTTGAGTAATAGCCTATTATTAACATGTAACATGGAAGATTGCAGCTACTTTTCTTTCCTTACTTAATTCATTATACTCTTCTATTGCCTTGGGAGTTTTTTCAATAATGTATTTCACTTTCTTTTCTTCAAGTAGCTTGATTGTTTCATTGAGAACAGGTAGGGCTCCGTTCTGCCCGCTGCCAATTACTATTATTTCGGGTTTTTCAGCTAGAATTTCCTCTATTTCAGGCGGAGCTAGTGGTGTGTGGAATCCTTTTTTGTAGGGTTTACTTAGCTCTTTTTTCCGTCTGGTCACTTTTCCATCGACATGTACTACTATATCATGATCATATTTCACTCCGTTCACAACTATATAGCCGAAGCCTGTTTTCTCTATCATACCGATTAATTCCTATGTAGTTTTAACTTAAGGTTTGTTGTCAGTAGTGTTATTTTAAACAATCTTCAAGTGAGTCAATTTAGTGGGTATGTTGTGTTAGTGATGATAAAGTATTGTGCTTTAAATTAGTCTAGACTCTATGCTGTATTCACAGAATATACTCTATCAGCCAGTGTCTGTAGATTGCTAGCAGTATTATGAATGCTACGATTGTTCCTGTTAGGCTCTCTATTTTACTGAATTCAAATTATCTATAATGCTATTATTTATTGAGAATGGGTGCCTTCAGTGACTAAGTTTTGTCTTCTTATGGTTTTGCGGAGTCTGTATTAAGAGTTTAAGTTATTAAAAAGTGTTTATATTTTTTCTAGTATCTTGATGAAGGCTTCAGTGAGTACTTGTTTTGCTGTGTAGAATACTTCTTCTGGTAGCTGATTTTCTTCGGGTTTTACTTCGAAGCTTACTGCTTCTCCATACTTGATGTCTAGGAGTACTTCGAGGAGTTTTGCTACGTCATCTACTGTGTTTAGTGCTCCTGGTCTATAGAATCCAGGGTGCCAGTCGTATAGCTTATCTTCCACCCTTTTAGTACATCCTATGTGGATATGTCCTATTAGATCAGCGTAGGGTTTGAGGTCCTCTGGTTTTTCTTCTAGCATTGGTGCATGGCTCAAATCCCAGAGGAGTTTGATATTATTGTTTACTTCTCTAACTTTCTCTACTACCTGTGCTGCTTCACCGATAGGTCCTAGTAGTAGCTTTTTATCCCATTTTCTATCAAAAGTCTCTAATAGGATTACTGCTCCATAGTTTTTGGCTATTGAAGTAAGCTCTATTAAGCTGTCTACAAGCTTTTCAGATGCTTCCTTTCTTTTAGCTTCACCAGGGTCTTTTCCAGTACATATACCAAAAGCTTTTATACCGTATTTTACATCGTGTTCAATTTCCTTTTTCAGAGCATCTAGAGCTTTTCGCCTTGTTTCCTCGTCTAGAGAACTTATGTCAAGGCCTCCTAGAATCATTGGCTGCAGTCCTCTAGCAAACTCTACTTCAGTAGCCCTCTCTTTAATTAAAGCCCAGTCTTTGTCAGATACCTTAGATACTTCAATTAAGTCGATGTAAGGGTCTTGAGCTATTTTAATAATTGTTTCTGCGACACCTTCACTTCTCTTCATTAACTCCGGGTAAAGCATGAATGATACTACGCCTATTTTCCACGGAAACTTTGCTGCTATTTCCACTCCCCTTATTTTACACAAAGCTCCAAGCATAATTATAAACTCTCTTTAAGCAATATATTACTTCCGACGAGGATAGTTTAATAGAGTTTTATTGAGAAGAAAATATAGTGAGGACGCATGCTGGTTAAATTTGAAAGAAAACCAAATGTTTCTCAAACAATATATGATATAGGGAAATTTAAAGTATGGGAAGTGTTACTATCAAATAGTTTCCTCAAATTAAAGAGTAATAGCTTTGAAAAAGCTATAGCTGTATTAAGTGGGAAAATAGAGCTTAAAGTAGATAACTCGAAATACCCTTTAACTGACAGAAGTCTAGCTTACATACCCTTAGGTACTGAGTCTGAAATCTATGCAGAGGAAGCTGTAGTAGTCGTAGCTGAGGCAGAGGCAGTGAATAAACACAAGTTCTATTTTAAGCACATAGGCTCTATGAAGAAAAAACTTGTAGGAGAAAGAAGCTACTTAAGGTATGTTTACACAGCAATAGGTCCCGAAGACCCCTCAGATCACTTTCTCGCAGGATTTACGGAAGGATATCCAGGTAACTGGACTAGCTTTCCTCCACATAAACATGACGAGAAACCTGAAGTCTACGTATACTATGGTATGGGTAGATACTATGGAGTACAGTTTATTGAGGAAAACGGAGTCTTTAAGGCTTTTAAAGTATATGACTACGATGCTGTTATAATAGAGAAAGGCTATCACCCTAATGTAGCACTGCCCTTCACTGGAATAAACTACTTCTGGATAATATATGTGCCTGAAAATATCCCGAGAGAACTTAAGGTAAAAACTCATCCACTATTTGAAAAGTAGTCATTTGAACAGTTTACTAGATATTTTTGGGACTAGATATGCTATAGAAAATCCTAGGAGAATATAGCAGAGGGCGAATGAAATAAAGTCTGATACTTTATGTGAAACAATGTATAGTCCTGTGGAGAATATTAGTCCGAGAAGTCCTGTTAATCCTCTCTTGAACTTAGATTCAGGCAGTTTTAATTTCTCTTTTTTAGCTAAGAAGTATCCCAGCAAAATACCTGCTAGTGAAGGTGATGTAGGATCATAATAGTTGCCAGCTGCTATCGATAACAGCCACATTAAAGCTGAGGAAGATAAGCCTATAGTCGCTCTCTTATGTAAAGGAATTACTGGTAGTTTTTTCTTTAGAAAGCTATATGATGTGACTAGAATAGCCCCTATTAAAGCTCCTCCTACTACGTCTTGAACATAGTGGACTCCAAGATATACTCGAGAATACGCTACTAGCGGTACTAGTACTAGTGCTATAGATGCGATTACTTTACTCTTTTTCTCTAGGGCTAAGAAAGTCCAGAAGGTAGTAGTCGCCTGAGTATGTCCACTGGGAAAACTATAGCCCTTAGCTTCGACTTTCCATAACTCTTTCGGAGGTCTAGGCATTCTCAGAGTATACTTGAGTATTCCGTTGAGCCACATACTCGAAAGAAATACTAGAGCCAGCTCTACTCCTAGCTCCATAGAGAAAGATAAGTAAACTATGGGTACTATCGCTACGTAGAATTTCTCGTCTCCAAGTGTAGTCACTAGTATCCAGAAATAGTCTACTAGCTCCATATACTAGAGAACTCGTGGAAAATATATAAGCAGTCAGCCCAGCTCCGCGACATCACCTTTCTGCCACTCAATGAGGAGCTTCATCACCCTATTTTATTTACTACAGTATAAAATAAGTTTATTTATGAGTAATCTTTATTAAACAAGGATGAGCGAGTTTCAAGAGCTAGAGAGGCTACTTCTCTCGGCTAGAGGTCACTTAGAGAGAGCTCTTGACTACTTAAGTCGAGCTGAAACAAAGTCTGTGGTAGACATGTTTTTCGGAGGATTTGTTAGCTTTCTAATAGATTTAATGGAGTATGAGGACTATAGGAAGGCTGTAAGGGAAATAGAGTACGCTAGGAGCTATTTGCGTAAAGCGAGAAAATATTCTCATCTCATTCCCTCGCTGAGAAGCTCAGACTTATGGCTTCTGCTAGATGTAGCTTTTGACTCATTTTTCACGGATCTACTTAGACACTTTAGAATAATGGAGGCTAAGAGAACTGTGGAGGACGCTATTAGAGAAATAGATAGAGCTCTCTATGAATTAAGAACTAAACGCTACTTAACTCCGAGAGAAACCGTGATTTATGGAGAAGAAGATACGCGAATTTACTAAGTAAATCTGGGAAATTTATTGAATATTGATGTTTTTAGCTTAAATCCTTTTAGCGGTAGTTTTACTTTTCTATCTTCTAGCTGGGATAAGTAGGCTGCGTTTATTACTTCAATAGCAGCTCTTCCGTCCCAGCCTGTGACTAAAGGCTCTTTACCAGATATTACGCACTCTACAAAGTAGTCTATTTCTCTCTTGAACATGTAGTGTAGAGGAGGATATCTTCCTCTTTTATACATTGTCGCGGTCTCCCACAGCCCCTCTTTAAGAATTTTGATTATAGGTAGCTCGTATGAAGTCCAGTCAGGTACGTCGAAAAGTATGGCGCCTCTAGTACAGTATATTTGTCCGCGCTCCCATAGCCCGTACTGTTCGTGAGAAGGTCCGACTCTGCTGGTCTCTATTACTGCTATAGCTCCTCTCTTAAAGCGCATCATTACTACTGCGTGGTCCTCTACCTCTCTTCCAGAGACTATGAGGTTGAGCTCTGCTGTTACTTCTGAGACTTCATCGTTTAGCCACCACCTGAATAGATCTATGTAGTGGCTACCGTGGTCCTGGAATATTCCGCCGCCTGTGTAAGCCTTGTATCTAAATGCATTAGAGCCCTTTATGTCGTAGAGAGTCCAGTGAACTTCCATGAAGTGAGGTTTTCCCAGAGCCCCGCTGTTTAGTAGCTCTTTTATTTTCTGAAAGCCTGGATTGAAGCGCTTCATGAAACCTACCATCAGTATTACTCCTGCTTTCTCGCATGCTCTGATCATGTCGTCACACTCTAAAACATCTCTGGCCATGGGTTTTTCTACTAACACATGTTTTCCTTCCTCAGCAGCCCTCACCGTCTGCTCTGCATGTAAGTGTACTGGAGTACATATACTGACAGCATCTATGTCTTTACGTGAAACAAGCTTCTCGTAGTCTGAGTAGACATAAGGTATGTGGAAGTACTCGGCTGCCTTACGGGCTTTACTTTCATCAATATCGGCTACTGCTACTAGCTCTACGTTAGGGTTTTCTTTATACCAAGGAAGATGCCCTATCCAAGCGGCTCCGCCAGCCCCTATTACACCTACATGTATCTTACTCATTCGTGCTCAAATTTCCTGCCAGAAATAAATGAGTTCCACTATTTTAGCGGGAGGCTTCTTCGAGTACTTTGTACGCCTCTTTGAGCTTAGATGGTATATCTATTTTAATAGGACATACTTGAACACAGCTCCTACACTCAATACAGGCGTCGGGCTTCACTTCAAGGCTCTTGTATATCTCTAGACCTAGGTGCTTCAGGTTTTCTGGGTAGTTCATATAGATACGGTATGCTTTGAATACTTCCGGTACAGGAATATTTTGAGGACATACTCGTGTGCAGTAGCCACACTGGAGACACGCTTGAGCTAGCCATCCGCGTTCAGCTGGCTTAGCTACCTTCGATATAAGCTCGTATAGCTGCTTCTTCTCTTCTTCTGTTATGGGCAGTGGCTCATCGCCTACTCTAACATTTTCCTCAACTTCATGAAGCTTCTTCATACCTGGAATTACGGTATCCACGTAGAGATTTGAGATAACATACTTTAGGCTTAATCTGACTAAAGGGTCTTCTTTCCTTAGTCCTGCGGCTGTTTCAGGTAAGACTAGCTGTCCTCCCAGTAAGGCTTTCATAATAATTGTGCCTATTCCGTGCTCTTTTGCTAGCTTGAGTATACCCTCTCTATTGACTCCTTCGTGGTCGAGAGGACTGTACGCCAGCATTATTACTTCGAACTCGTTTGACTCTATGGCTTTCTTCATAGCATTTAGATCGAAGTGCATTGTTATGCCTATATGGCCTATCAGTCCCCTCTGTTTAGCTATTTTTAGTCCCTCGAGAGCTCCCCCGGGAGCTAATACTTTCTCTAAGGTCTCCATGTCATTCACTGCGTGTAGCTCATAGATATCGATGTAGTCTGTCTGTAGCTCGCGCATGCTTGTTTTAAGGTCTTTGAGTATTCCGTCGCGGTCTCTTGATAGTCCTCTTGACGAGAGAATGAATTCGTCTCTTCGCTTGCTTATCGCCTTACCTATCTTAGTTTCGCTGTCCTGGTAGGCTCTAGCAGTGTCTATGAAATTTATACCTAAGTCTAGAGCTCTGTTCAGTATTTTCTCAGCTTCCTCGTAGGATATCTGAGGAAGCTTTATTGCGCCAAACCCTATTACTGATACTTTGAGCCCAGTATTACCCAGTTTCCTATAAATCACGGTAATGTTTTACGGATAGAGTTTATTTAAATTTAAGGGCTTAAACACCGGGAGCCTCTGTGAGAATACTTGGCGTAGACTCTGGGGGGAGTAAAACAGAAGCCGTAGTAATAGATGAGAAGGGCAGAGTTCTCAGGTATTTTTTAGGGAGAGGCTGTAATATCGCTGTTGAAAATGAGGAAAATATTCGAAAAATATTCTCTAGGGTATTTGAGCAAGTAGGCTCTGTTGACTTAGCTGTCTTAGGAGTGGCCGGTGCAGGTAGGAAAAAACATGTAAAAAAGGCGACTGAAATCTTGTCTAGGATAATCTCGGCGAAAAAACTTATAGTACTATCTGATGCTGAAGTAGCTTTAATCGCCTCTACCCACTATAGTCCTGGGGTACTTATAATTGCTGGCACAGGCTCTATCGCCTTCTCTCTCAATGAAAACAGGAGAGTACATAGATGTGGTGGGCTAGGTTACCTTTTGGGCGACGAGGGAGGAGGCTACTGGATAGGTCTGAGAGCTCTACGCCTGCTTGCTAGAATACTTGATGGCAGAGAAGAGAAATCTAGGCTAGCGGAGAGATTAATGGAGGCTCTCGGAGTAAGTGACATAGACGAACTGGTAGAGAAGACATATAGCGAGCTTTCAGTATCCGAGATAGCTTCACTCGCCAAGATAGTTGTAGAGCTCAGTGAAGTAGACTCTTATGCGAGAAGAATTGTTGAAGACGCCTGTACAGAACTAGCACGTTTAGCTAAGTGTGCTGCCGATAAAGCGCGTTTAAATTATCCGATTGTCTACTATCAGGGAGGCTTGTTTTCGTCAAAAATATTCAGAAAAGTCTTTTACGAAAAGCTCCTAGAAATATTTAAAAATAGAGTTATACTGAAGAAACCTCTTTTCAAACCTGTTGCAGGAAGTCTGCTTATTGCTTGGAGATATCTAGGAAGAGACCTGGAAACCCTCTTAGAGAAACTAAGGCAATACAACTTTCTCATCTTCGAGTAGCTCTCTGTACATGAGCTGATTTTATGGCAGACTAAACCGAATATTAATGAAATAAACTCCTCTTATCTCTCTTTATAGACCAAGAAGAATATGTAAGCCACGACAAATCCCACTAAAAGAGTAAAGGATGGATATAGAAGCAGCGAATCCTAAGAAACAGGTAAACACGCAGACAGACACTCGATTGAGCTATGCCAATGAACTTCCATATACTATGTGACACAACTAAACTAAATAAATCTAAAAGCAGCTACTAAGCTTCATTTGTAGAACTTTTGAAATAAATTCGAAAGGTAAGGATGTAATAATAGACGTAGCTTAAGCCTTATTCGGGTAGCCGAAGAACCCATGCACTTAGTAGTGGATTTTCGCTGTAAACTAGCTCGAGCTGCTCTGCTGTCACGAGGAAATCACTCCACCTATCAATTGTCACGACTCTCTTCTCTTTAAAACTCTTATCTAAGTCTATGAGGGAAATTATGGCTAAAGCCTCTAAGACGATAAGCCTTGCTTTACTGCTCCACTCCCAGTCTAAGTTCTCCACAGTTCTTAAATCACGGTAGACAACAGTGTAAAGATCATAAAGCCTTCCGAGAACCTTGCTTCTCTTTACTCTCCTCTCATCGTAGAGCAGACACGAGACAACGTACTTAAGTGACTTGAAGAAAGAATCCCAAGATATCTCCTGTTTCACTATGTTTTTAGCCCTCTCATACGATAAGTCGAGCGTGACTGGAATGTCATTTGAATCGAATATTAGAGAATATTGCCTATCAGCGATCATATCCGTGTAGGCTAAATAGAGAGCCTTGCTGTAGTCGTCTAGGAGATCTACTCCAGTTTTCTTAATACTGAAATCATATTTTCCTTGCAGAATATCGGATAAGTGTATTAACTCGTGTCTAACAATGTACTTGGCATACTTCCTTCTCTTTCTAGACTTCAGTACGCTGGGATCAACGTATACAACGTATAGGTCTCCGAGCTTATCGGACTGAGCAAAAAACTCCCCCACTTCCTTTACGTAGACCTTAGCTTTGCCAGCAAGTCCAAGAATCTCTAATTCGTCTCGGAATAAATTAGTTATCTCTACAGGAGCCTCCATGCATCTCTGCCCTCAGTCTATCTGCACGTAAGTGATTTATTTATTGCGACACATCATTAATTGTGACAGAACTACTATACTTAAGGGATAGCTACCTTAAGGAATTTGAAGCAAACGTAACGAAAATAAATGAAAATAAGATAGCCTTAGATAAAACAGCATTCTACCCGGGTGGAGGAGGACTGCCCTGCGACACTGGAGTTCTAGTCCATGGAGAGAAAACCTACCGTGTCGTTAAAGTAGCTAAAGAAGAGGGAGAAGTATTCCACTACTTAGAAGAAGAGCCAGCGTTCTCTGAAGGAGCCTTAATCAAAGGAATACTAGACTGGGATAGAAGATACACTATTATGAGAATGCACACAGCCGCGCACATTTTAGCTGCAGTAATGTACAAAGAATACAATGCACTAATATCAGGAGGAGCCATAGGTGTAGAAGAATCACGGCTAGACTTCACAGTAGAAAAATTTAGCAGAAGCCTGGCAGAAGAAGTAGTACTTAAAGCCAATGAAATAGCTAAAAGGGAAATAGAAGTCAAGATATATTTCCTACCAAGGGAACAAGCCCTTCAGATACCCGGAGTAGTCAAACTGCTTTCACGCATGCCTCCTCAAGTAAAGGAACTTAGAATAGTCGAAATACCCAACGTAGACATTCAGGCAGATGGAGGACCACACGTAGCAAATACAAGCGAAATAGGAGAAATAGTTTTACTTAAATACGAAAGCAAGGGTAGACTCAGAAAAAGAATATACTATACTGTGAAAAAATGAAACCTTCAGTTTATACCATAGTTTTAAGCAAGTACAGCGTAGAAGAAGCACTAAAACTCGTTCACGAAGCTTGTGGAAAGTATGTAGAATTGATGGGTGAGGGATGGGCAGGCTCGCATATACCTCCTTCTATGACTACAGGCGATGCAAAAGAATTAAAGAAGCTTATGGAAGACCTGGGTCTTCAGTGTATTGCATTAAGCACGTATGTGGGTAAACCCGGCTTTAGTAAACTGAGTGTAGAGCAAGCAGAGAAGGAGCTTGAAGACTATCGCCGATATCTGAGAATAGCCGAAATACTCGAGTGCAATGCTATTAGAGTTGTTCCAGGAAGACCTTCGCCCAGTAAGGCTAGCAAAGAGGACTGGAAAAGGAGTGTAAAGTGGGTTCAGAAATGTGCTGACATGGATCCCGAGGTAAAAGTTCTTCTCGAGGTACATCACGGGTCTTTAGTCGAGGACAGCGACAGCTGTCTGAAATACCTAGAGCTTGTAAGTAGAGATAACGTAGGCTTAATCTATGATCCAGCAAACCTCTTTATAGCGAGACTACATAGACCTGAAGTTGACTACGGCAGAGAATTCCTTGAGAAGACGAGAGACAATATATTCCATGTACATGCCAAAAATATAGTGAAGGCAGAAAATGAAAGAGAATTTGAGCTAACATACCTTGATCAAGGAGAAATAGACTTCAAGGAAATACTTTCCCTTACTTAAAGAAATGGGCCACGATGAATACATATCAATAGAATATCATGTTCTCGAAAAATCGTTACAAAAACAAATACTGCTAAGAGACTTCAAGTATCTAAAAGAGCTACTAAAGGCTATCTAGAACTCTATGCTGATTGAGCATAAGCGGAGTGGGGTCTTGTGGTAGAAGTTCATCACAATAATGAGCAGGAGCGCTCAGGCGCGGAGCTCCTCATCACAAATCGGCTCCTCTCCTTATATCAGCTATTAACAGATTAAAATAAGCTTTATCCCCTGGTCAAAGAAAATTGTGGGTCTTCGGCTCAGATTATTAGGTGGTTTATGGAGTTGTCTCGAGGATTTGGGCTATTGAATTTAGTACGTATGTTGGTTTTAGGGCTGATTTCGTCAGTTCTTTTGGAGTCGTAGCTCCTGTTAAAACGAGGAGAGAATCGGCTCCTATGTTTTTGGCGAACTTTACGTCGGTGTCTAGTCTATCGCCTACTACAAGTACCTTTTTGTATTTACCTATCTCGCTTCGGATAATTTCGTAGAAGAGAGAACTCGGTTTACCTATAGTGTAGTCTGGTTTTTTGCCTGAAGCTACTTCTACTGCAGCTGCTATTGCTCCTGCTCCTGGATCTAGTCTGTTTTCTACAGGTAGTGTTGCGTCGGGGTTTGTTAACACGAAGAGCGCTCCTTTTCTAATAGCATTGGCTGCTGTAGATAACTTAAGGTAAGTTATGTTTCTATCGATACCTACTACCACTGCGTCGACTCTTCCTGTAAAGCACTGCTCTTCATTTACTACTAGAAGTCCTTTACGTGATAACTCGTAAAAGAGCCCTGCTTCGCCGATAACATATATTTTTCTCATGTTCTTTTTCTCTAGAAAAACTGCCGTAGCATAAGCGCTTGTGAAAATATTTTCTAAAGATGTGTGAATACCTATTTCTCTAAGCCTCTCTAAGTACTGTTCGCGGCTCTTAGAGGAATTATTAGTAGCGAAAGCAACCTTACTTGTTTTCATTAGCTTGTTTACAGCCTCAACTGCTCCTTCTATTACCTCCTTGCCTCGCCAAACTACTCCGTCTAAGTCTACTATAACTAAGTCGTATTGAGTGAGCACGAGCAGATAGTTCAACAAAACTATTAAACTTTAATTTAGAAAAACTCTAGGAATCTTTTTGCCGTTTCACGGTACTCTAAGTAGAAGCGTCTATATTCTTCAGCTAAGTCTGCGCTAGGAGATATCAATGACTTTAACTGTACTCTCGAGAGGTATTCTTCGAGGCTACTCACTAGTCCAGCTGCCATAGCTCCTAAAACAGCGGCTGTCAGTGCAGCTGCGTGCTCAGCTTCAGGTACACATACTTTCTTTCCGTAGACCGCTGACTTTATTTTAAGCCACTCCTTGCTACGAGCTCCTCCTCCAATACACCGAACTTCGTTTACTTTAACTCTAAGGCTTTCAACTATATCTAGTACTAGCTTAACTTCGTAGGCTATAGCCTCCATTAACGCTCTAACTATATGCCATCTTGAGTGCCCTAAGAGCAAACCCATTAGCCCTCCTCTGGCTACCGGCTTCCACCAGGGCGCTCTAGCACCCATAAAAAAGGGTAGTACTTTTACTCCCTCGGAACCTGGAGGGATTTTAGATACTTCTAGGTCTATTCTCTCGAAGAACTTGTCTCTACTAAAGTCTCTGAACATGTTATCTATTATCCACTCTAAGAGAGAACCAGTTGAAGAGAGACCTGTATCTAGTAGCCAGCGACCTGGAGTCATATGTACTGAGACAATTATTCTACACTCGGGGTCTAAGAGAGGTTTAGAGAGAACTGAATTTATACTAGTTGTTGTGCCTGTAGACTCTACAACTATTCCCTCTTTTACCGCGCCTGCTCCGAAGTTTTCGGCAGGTCTGTCGCCTGCTCCAGCGGCTACAGGTATTCCTTTAGGTAAGCCTAATTCATGTGCAGTGTTTTCCGTTACCTCTCCTATAGGCTCATTAGACCAGTAGAGTCGGGGAAACTTGTTTGGAATATCATATTTGCTGAAAAAATCATCTATCCACTTCAGTTTACCGATATCAAGCATCATTGTTCTGCTAGCCAGAGTATAGTCTGTAGTGTACTCGCCTGTCAGCCTGTAAACAAGGTAGTCTTTAGGCTGGAGATATACTTCAGCTTTATCTAGAACTTCTGGGCTATATTTTCTAAACCAGAGAAGCTTCGGAAAAGAGAAGGTAGCATCAGGCCTTAGCCTTGTTCTATAGTATATTTCCTTTAATCCATATTCTTCCTCTATTTCGAGAGCTTCTTTTGTACAGCGTCTATCCATCCATATGACACAGCGGCCTAGCAACCTCCCACTCTTATCTATAAACACTATTCCTTCTCTCTGACTAACTACTCCTACTGAAACTACTTTCTCTAAGTCTTCCCTCGGTATTTTCTTCAAGCATTCCGTCAGTACTCTCCACCAGTCATTGGGGTCTTGTTCAGCCCACTGCGGTTTAGGTCTATAAGTGCGATAGTATCCTTCTATAACACGAAGAATTTTAAAGGACTCTATATCGAGTAAAAGAACTTTAAGTTTTGTTGTACCTAAGTCTACTCCAAGAGAATACATGGAGACTACTCGATTACCTTGACTTGGCTGAGAGGTCTTATTTTCTCTACTTCGGGGTTAACTAAGTAGAGCGGTTTCTCTCCTTTAAGGACTAGTACTAAGTTTTTGGCAGCTATTTCAGCCATTTTTGATCTCGTTTCGTGACTGGCGCTACCGATGTGTGGCGTGAGGACTACGTTGTCTAGCTTTAGGAATGGGTGGTCTAGAGGTATAGGCTCTTTCTCGAACACATCTAGTCCTGCTCCAGCTATCCACTTTTCTTTAAGTGCTTTGTAGAGAGCTTTTTCGTCTACAACAGCTCCTCTTGCGGTGTTAATGAGTATAGCTGTCTTCTTCATTAACTTGAGTCTCCTCTCATCCATTAAGTGATATGTATCCTTTGTGAGCGCTACATTTATGCTCACTATGTCTGCTTCTCTTAGCAGGTCATCGAGCTCCTATACTCTAGTCCGAGCTCTCTCTCGAGGTCTGGTTTGCGTCTGCGGCTCCAGTAAATAACCTTCATGTTGAATCCTTTAGCTCTCTTAGCTACTGCAGTACCTATTCTGCCTAGTCCTATTATTCCGAGAGTCTTTCCGTATACATCGTATCCCAGCATGAAGCAAGGATGCCAGCCTACTTTCCATCCACCGCTTCTAACAAGCTTGTCTGCTTCAACTACTCTCCTAGCCACAGCTAGTATTAATGCCCAAACTAGATCTGCAACAGTTTCAGTGAGCACACCGGGCGTGTTTGTTACATATATTCCTCTGCGTGTTGCCTCCTCTACGTCGATATGGTCATAGCCCACGCTGTAAGTACTTATTACCTTGAGGTGGGGGGCAGCGTCCATTACTTCTTTATCTATTTTATCTGTAAGCAGACAGAGAAGACCGTCTTTATCTTTAATGTGTTCTATTATCCACTCTTTGGGAGGAGGTTCTTCGCGAGTCCACCATTCAGCTTCGCAGTGCTCTTTAATAATAGAGGGGCCAGGCTCAGGTATCTCTCTAGTAACAAGAACTTTAGCTTTCCTCACAACTATGTTTACGAATAAAAATTATAAATAAATTAACTCGAAACTACTTTCCTTGCTCTCTTAGGATGCTAATAGCCTTGGTGTATAAGTCTACTAAGACTTCTTTCTTCTGCCTTTTGTCTAGTTTCGCAAATAGATCCCACGTGAATCTGAGGACGCTTACCACAGGCTCCTTTAACCTAAGCTCGTCTTCAAGTACTGCGTACAAGTAGTAGAAGTAACGGTTATAGTCTTCTACCTCACCTTTCTTAAACTCCTGGAGAATTTCTTCGAGTACTTCGCTGGACTTCTTTTCGGGAAGAGGTATACGCTCTTCGGGCGGAGGCATTGTCGTAAATTCTATGTGTGGCTCTGTCTGGTACCAGTAGGCTACGCTCGATATATCGTCAGCACGGTCGTTTGCATGACCATGCTCGATAGTAACTTTAATGGATTTTCTGAAGACTACTGGCTCCTCTAAGTGGAAGCGGTACATTGTGTGGTATCCTAGCCAGCTTCTTTTACCCCATAAGGGGAATCCGTGGTAAGGTCCCCAGTATTCGCGGTTGAAGCCCCATGCTGAGCAGAAGTAGTCTTCTGTTCCTGTTCCGTGGAGACTTGGAGGCCATTTTTCGCCGTCGACAAAAATCATGTCATCTCCTTCTCCCCACCATCCGGGCCTCAAGCCGTGTACACTTAAGACACAGCCTATGTAGTGTCCTCTGCCTTCAGCATAGAGTATGAGGTAGTTGTTTTCTCCCGTTAGGTTCACTTCAGTTTTCTGGGCTACTGTTTTTTCTCGGCGCCATTTCGCGTGGAACAACCCTACTTCATCCTCAAGCTTGTCGTAGAGCTCATAGTCTACGTGATAGTAAAATGCTCTGACTTCAGTATCGCACTCATTCACTACTTCTATTTCGGCGTAGTCAAAGAAAGGCATAGGGAAATAGCAGTTAAAGCCTTTGTCGCAAGTCATGGTCAGGGGAAGTGAAATATAGTGTTTGGCTATCCCGTGTCCTATTCCAAAGAAATCGCCTATAGGTGATTCAACGCTAGGTCTGTTCTCATGGTCCCAGTACATTCTCAAGAGAATTTTCCTCAAGTAGTATTTGTCGGGGCAAGAGATTGTTATCCATATGTGTCTTATTGCGCCTGGTCCCTTGATTTTAGCTAGTGTAGCTGTGTCTCCAGGCTTTACTGTTATGTAGTCTCTATTACCTCCTGTTCTATCCCAGCTAGACTCTCTTTTTGTTATAGCGTTTCTTAAGTAAGGAAGACTCCATAGGACTCCTCTTATAGTGGGAAGAGCCATGACTTTATAGCGGGCTGAAAATATAAATCAGTTAGCTCAGTTAATGTGTGCACAGCTTAGTTGAGCTGCTCCACAAGTTCCTCGTTTACTTTATTTCACGTTACTGGACTTTAGGTATTATCATCACTATGGCTCTTGAAAGCGCCCTGGTGCCTATTCCGAGTGAAATTGTAATGCCGTACTCAGGCTATGTAGCTTACTTGAATAGCTCATTGTCTATGGTTTTAGAAGCATCTTTTGCTGGAACACTAGGCAATCTTTTGGGCTCGTTGTTAGCGTACTATCTCGGATATGGGGTAGGTAAACCTCTGCTTCTTAAATACGGCAAGTACTTTCTAGTGACTCGAGATAAGCTCGAGTATGCAGAGAAGCTATTTTCTAAGTACGGAGATTATGCGGTGTTTTTTGGGAGACTCATGCCTGCTGTGCGTACAATTATTTCTTTTCCGGCTGGAGTGTTTAAAATGAAGCTTGGAAAATTTATCTTACTTACAGTAGCTGGCTCTATTCCATGGAACACTACTCTGGTTCTCTTGGGGTACTGGCTAGGACCCTCCTGGACTATTTTAGAAGAGTACTTCCACGTATTGGACATCATTGTCGTCATAGGAGCTCTAATTGTACTCGTATATCTTTTGTGTAGGTTAAAGTCTGAGAGATCTTAGGTTTTTGAGAATAATTTACACTAGTAAAGTAAAACTTATATTATGTGGCTTATTTGTCAAAGAGGTTTTTTAGAAGAGGTGATAGTATGGTAAGGGTTCTCGGCATCAATGGGTCTCCACGTAAATACGGCAATACTATTAAATTACTGCTAGTCGCACTAAAAGCCGCAGAAAAGCTGGGCGCTGAAACCGAGCTTGTCCACTTATACGACTATGATATTAAGCCTTGTCTTGGCTGCCTCTGCGATAAGCAGACTGCCTGTGGCTATCCCTGCGTAATAGACGACGACATGAAGATTCTCTACGACAAAATCCTAGATTCCAATGCGGTAATTATCTCGACTCCTATATACTGGTTTGCTCCCTCGGGTGTAGTTAAGAACTTTATAGATAGACTTACGGCTCTTGAAAACATGATTTATATCGATGGGAAAAGCTGGGCCGAAGGTAAGGTAGCTGGAGTAATTGCCTGCGGCAATGACAGTGGTTGTATTCAAGTAGTAGCGAATCTCTACGCAACTCTAGTCTCAATGGGTTTCGCTATACCTCCCTGGGCTTTAGCATACTTTAATACTAGGGGCGATGTGCTGAAAGACGATAGTATTCTCTTAGACGCAGCTAATGTGGGTCGAGTTATAGTCCTCGCGGCTCAGGCTTTAAAGAGGCTTGAGAGAAAATGGTATGACTCCGACTTACTAGAATTCGTGAGAGAGATACGGCGCTCAGTAGAAGACTACATTAGAGCTGAGTGGGAAAAAGAGAAGAGTGTCAGGGAAAATATTGTTAGGCGTGCCGAGAAGAAGATTTTTAGTGCTGTAAAAAGAGGCTAGAGAGTTTACGTAAGTTTTAAAACTATATTTAGCGAATTAAATTTGTGAAAACAAATTTATGGATGTTCGGCTTGCCGGAGAAAAAGCCAGAGCAGGCACTAAAAATACTTAGTGAGAGCGGTTTTACTCATCTTTCATTACCGCGCAACAATAATTTGATTAAACTCGCCTTAGACTACGGATTTAAAGTATATGTCTTCTGCAAGACTTTTGGTCTAGAAAATAAGTTTAGAAGAGCAGAGTACCTAGCAGAGGATATTTACGGAAGGAAATACATATGGTTTGGCTCGGGATGTCCTAATAATCTTGAGCTAAGGCAGAAAAACTTGGAGTGGATTGAAGACACTGCTACTCAAGTGGATATTAGCGGAATATCTCTTGACGGCATAAGGTTTTCTTCTCCAGGAAGCGGTATCGAAGCCTTCTTTACATGTTTCTGTGAAACATGTAGGCGTAAGGCAGAGGACTTGGGATATGATTTCGAGAAAATGAGAGGAGATCTCCAGAGACTTTACGAGAGCTTTGAGAAGCCTAAGTTCTTAAAGTATGTGTCTTCTGCTGTAGAAGATCCCTTAATGCTCTTAGATTTCTTGACTGACTTTAGGGGAGTAGTAGAGTGGCTTAGCTTTAGAGCAGATTGTATAGCAGAGCACGTGAGAGATGCGAGAAACCTGCTGAAATCAATAGACCCTGAGCTAGAGCTCGGAGCCTATATTTTCACGCCGAGTCTATCAAGTCTAGTAGGACAGGACTATAGGATGCTTTCACTCTACCTTGATGTACTTCAGCCTATGATATATAGGCTAGGAAAAGGTGTCGCGTGCTATAATCATGAGCTAGCTGTACTAGCAGAAGACCTTTCAAGATTGACAAGTCTTCCTTTATCTAATACACTTAGTTTAGTCTACAAACTGGCTGGAGTATCTGAGTTTAATCCTCCATTAGATCTTAACAAGTTAAAGGAAAGTGGCTTACCTTTAGAAATAGTGAGTAAAGAAGCTCTCAGAGCCCAGCAGATAGCTTTAGGAAAGAGAGTAGAGCCCATTATTATGCTCAGAGACCCGCAGGTAGAGGACGCTACACGCAAAGTACTCTCGGCTGGCTGTAGTGGAGTAAACTTCTTTATCTATAAGGAGGGATTTGAAGATAAAATAAGAAAAATAGGTGAAGTGGTGAGGGAATCTTGAAGTATGGATTATTTATCAGTTTTGAAGATCTTCAAGCAGACCTTAAGAATCTCGTAGAGCTATCAGATAAGGGACTTAAGCTAATTCAGGTAAATTTACCACTACTTTTTACTCCAGAGTACTATAAGGACACTAGAGTGAAGCCACGTTTTATGGATAAAGAAAATATTGCGAGAATTAAGAAGTGTATAGAGGAGGCACGAAGTATTGGATTAAAAGTCTTCGCACTAATTCCAGTATTTAAGTTTGAGGAATTATTTGACTATATTGAATTAGCCTCAGTAACTCTCTTCAATAAAAGGAATATTGAGTGGGCGTGCCCCCTTAGTAGTGAAGTCAGGTGTAAAGTTGAAGCTGATATTAGAAACACTATTGAGACATACGATGTTGACGGTATAGTGCTTAACTTTATGAGATATGAGGGGCTTTCAGCGGGAATTGAAAACTTCTTCACATGTTTCTGCAGTGAATGCCATAAAGATGCCTATGAGAGAGGCTATAATTTAGCTTTCGTAAGATCAGATATGATGAATTTTTACAGAAGATTAATTTCCTTAAAGTTAAGTGAGATTAGAGATTTGTTTACAGTATCTTCATTACATGATTGGCTTTACTCAATACTAGATCTCCGAAGCCTTTCTGACTGGATTTCACTTCATAGAGAAGTGATTAGTGAATACTTATACTATTTAACAAAAATGATCAAGTGTATTGGAGGAGACTCTATGCTCATAGGAGCCATCATGATGGCTCCCGTATGGAGTATTTTAACTGGACAAGATTATAGGGACTTTAGCATACTAGTGGACTTTATTGAGCCCACACTATACTTTGACTGGATAGTCTGGGAAGGTCTGCCAGTAGTGAAGGAAATAAGCAAGAAAGCAGGGGTGGGCATAGAGTCTCTAACTAAACTTTACTTAAAGGTACTAGGCTTTGAAGAGAAATACTTTAAGACCTATACCCAGCTAAAAGAAGAGGGAATCGACGTAGATGCTTTAAGAACAATAGTGCTTCTCTGCAAAAAACTAAATGTTGCTGAAAAACCGCTCTACGCAGCCCTTTCATGCAATAAAGTGGACTTCTACAATAAGTATTTAGAGGACAGGCTTTCTAATAGGAAAGTAGTCTCTCCTCACTTAGTGAAGAAGAGTATAAGTACTGTTTCAGAGGCAGGTATCGAGACTGTAGTACTTTATTCATATAAAGGTGTGAAAAAGTATATTAAAGGACTCCTGAAGCCTTAGTGAACACAACGCTTAAGTCTTAAATGCTGACACCTGGTGTTGGCAACTTAATCGTCTCTTGTTATTAATGCTTTTAGTCTTTCTAGCTCGGTGCTTCCAGGTATTGGGCGTGGAGGCTCACCAAACTCAAGTGCACTCTAGCATAGTTGTAGAAACATGCTCAAGCATAAACTAGCCTGAGAGCAGAGTCTAGAAGCTTGCGAGGCGAAGGAAATAAGCATTAAAGCCCCTCAA
>QMSB01000026.1 GCA_003650815.1 Thermoprotei archaeon
CCCTCATATACTCTTGTTTTATCTAAGCTTCGTCCTCTGCCCATTGCCCACGTCTCGTCTCCGCCGATGTGGATGTACTTTGATTCTGTTTTATCTAAAGCCTCTTCAAGTAAGCTAAAAGCAAATTCTCTTGCTTCTTTGTCTGCCACGTTTAAGCATCCTTCAGAAGGTCTATGCCATTCACTGTACTTTCTGAACTCAGGGAGTGTTAGAATATGCTCCATGTGCCCTGCTAGTTCGAGTGATGGAAAAACCTCTATTCCGAGCTTTTTACCATATTTGACTACTTCGCGCCATTCCTCTACGCTAAGTTTACCTCTCTTCGCGCCTATTTGCGGATATTTTTCCCACGGGAAAAGGTCTTCGAAGTAAATTGCGAAGTAATTGTACTTAAGCAGGAAAAGCCACCTGAGAATTCTTTTAAACGTCCCTACTTTTGGTACGCCTCCGCGCGCAATATCGAGATGAAAACCCCTAAATTTAAATGTGAATTTTTCTTCAACTAGTAGTTCAGGGAGTTTTGTTCTAGTTTGCTTAATTATCTGTATTAAGGTAGCGTAACAGATGTTTTCATTACCCCATATTTCGACAGTTTTGTCGCATATTTTTAGGCCAGTTCCTTCGCGCTCCATTTTATTTATAGTCCACGTCCCTTTAGGAATGTTGAATTCCTTGCTTAGGAACTCCGGGAAGTTAGAGAAGCCATCAAAGTCGAAGAATTTACCTGTAGTTTCTAATTTAACTGGTTCAGGTACTATTCTGACTACCACGTTAGGTCTATCTACTTGGAAATAATATAGTTTCTTGCGGGATTATATGGTCATGTGGGAAAAACTTATAGTATGGGTAAGTATTAACTCCGTGGGATTATGGAGTACGTAGTTTCGGTTGACGAGAGAGGAAGAATACTTTTGCCTAGCGAACTTAGGAAAGGACTTGTTTTATATCTTGACTGTGTGGTCTAAGCTTACGGCGCATGATGTGCACGGATCGTATGCTCTCACTAAGTCTTCTAGAATTATCTTGAGTTTCTCTGAGCCTAAGTGTATTGATCTTAAGGTAAGTATTTCGGAGTCTCTTTCAATACTCCTGGAGTTTACAGCAGTAGGCACGATTATTACGTACTTGTGTATTCTATAGTCTTTTATTTCACAGTAGTGTGCTAGTAGCCCGCGAGGTGCCTCAACTACGCCCACTCCTCTCGCCTCTTTGACGCGAGGAGGCTCAATGGGCTCTATTTCTAAGTCTCTTAGTTCCTCTGGAGCATACTCTAGTTTTGCCACTATGTCTACTATTTCTATTGCCTGTGCTTTAACTATGAGAAATGGATCTGGCTTCCACTCAATGCGCTCAGCTAGTTCTTTAGCTTCGGGTGAAAGTAGTCTTTTGTTAATTATTATTCTTGATAGAGCTCCTACTGTCAGCTCTTCTCCATCAAACAGAACGTGCTGTGATGTAGAGTACTCTCTAAAAACAGGCTTTAGTCTAGAGTAGTACTCTTCTTTATTCATTATTTCTCCTAGAGTAGTAGCTATCTTAGGGTCTACTTCGCACGGAATATACTCTCTATGCATTTTAATTGCTCCTAGAGCTCTATGTCTCTCGAACTCAGGTACACCTAAATTCAATATTTTTTCAGCGAAAAGCACGGATTCTTTGAGTTTTCTCTCAAAATTCTCCTTAAGAACTCTAGCTAGTCTACGGCCGCTAATAGGGTAGGAGAAGCCTCCGGCTGCGAAAAGAGGTACGTGTACTGCTCGTCCTCCGAGTTTTTCAAATACTTTTGAAGCAGAAATTGCAAGTCTAGAGCCCATCTCTAATACACTTTTCTCCTTTATTCTGAAGACAGAGTACACATTGGTTATTGTAGGGAATGACATGTACGCTAAGTGAAGTAAGTGGCTTTGAAGGTAGTTTAGCAGAAGGATGTATGTCCGAGCTTTTTCTACGAGAGAGTCTACTTTAATTCCTATGGCGTTTTCGATCGCCTTAACTGAAGCTAGTGCGTGGGCAGTATGGCAGACGCCACAAATACGGCTAGTTATGACGGGAGCTTCTTCAGGAAATCTTTTCTCGAGAACTTTTGGTATGAAGCGCGACCCCTCTGTTATACAGAACTCTGCTACAGGTCTACCGTCTTTAAAGTATAGTCTAAGTCTAGCATGTCCTTCAATAAACCTTATTGAGTCTATGTCAATACATGCTACCATACTTCTCCCTCCATTCCCTAGCCTTTCTTCCCATGAAAACTTCAATACTTTCGATTATTCTCTGAAGAGGAACCCCCTTTTCTCTCAGCATGTTCACATAGTTATCGAAATCAGCTTCGAGAGCAGGGCCTCGGCAGCCGTAGCAAGGTATACCGATTGAGGGGCACGGTGCGCTGCAACCACCCATTGTTATAGGCCCTAAACAAGGTATTCCTTTATCGAGGAGGCAGGGTATTCCTCTTTCTTTACACTCCATACACACGTGGTAGTCTATAGGTCTTGGAATAATGCCTTTAATTAACTTCGATAAAGTTTCCATAAATTCGCTAAAAGTGACGGGGCATCCTCTAAGCTCGTAGTCGACATATACTATTGAGCTGAGAGGCTCTCCTTCAATATACCTGGCTATCTTCGGCTCCTTAAAGCCCTTGGCGCGCCTACTACCGTAATAACCGACGCCGCCTGTTGAAGCACACGTTCCTAGAGCTACAAGAATTCTACAGTTATCTCTAATAGCCTTTAATTTCTTTATATCTTTCTCACATACAGCTGCGCCCTCAACAAAAGCTATATTTACGGGAACTATTTCTTCATCAGAATAAATTTCCTTGACTAACTTAAAGTACTCAACGTCAACTAGCTTAGCTAATCTCTCTACAGCTGAGCCGAGCGCCATAACTATGTTCATTAAGCATCCTTGACAAGACGTAAGAGAGTATACAGCTACTTTGAGCAAACTACCACCTCGCAATATACTCTAAACTTATTTGCTTCAAGTTAAAAACAGGACCATTTTTACATACATAAAGACCAGGAGAAATCATGCATCGAGCGCACTTGCCTATACCGCACTTCATGTGTCTTTCTAGAGACACGTAAATGTTTTCAGGCTTAACTCCTTTCTCTATCAGTAGTTTCGATACAGAGCGCATAACAACACCGCTTCCACATACAGCTGCTACAGTGTCTTGGCTAAAGCTCATTTTCTTTAAATGCTCAGTGACTCTACCGCGGTGTCCTCTCCACTCTGGCGGGGCTCTACTTAAAGTAATTATTAGGTCTACAGCAGTCCTCCACTCATCGTACTCGTAGGCGTAAATAAGGTCTTGAGGATACCTTGTCCCGTAGACGACTGTTACGTGGCTAAAGTAGTTAGGTTGCTCTACAGCCAAGTAGATAAGACTCCGTAAGGCAGCTATACCTATACCAGTACCCACTATAACAAGTTCTCTTCCTTTAAATTCTTCTATAGGAAAGCCAGTACCCAGAGGTCCTCTAAGTCCTACAGCGTCGCCGTTCTTTAGGTTGTGGAGAGCTTGTGTGACGTTTCCACGTTTCTGAACAGTTATCTTTACTCTGTCTTTGACGCTCGGCCTTGATGCGATACAGAAAGGAGCTTCACCAACTCCTGGAACTAGAACTTGCGTGAATTGTCCGGGTTTAAAGTCTATTGTCCAGCCACTAAACCTTATGACGAATGTTCGAATTCTTTCAGTTTCCCATCTAATTCCTTCGACTATACCTGGCTTAGGAACATAAGGATTCATGGAATCACCTCTGCAGTCTCTCTATAAGGTAAATGAAGTCTATACCAGCTGGACAGAAAGCAGTACATTTTCCACATCCAATACATCCGTAACACCCATACATATTCTTGGAGAAAACAAATTTGTGTAAGATTCTCCACTTAAACCTAGACTCCTTATCTTCTAAGATAACTTCTCCTCCAGCGAGCCAGCTGTAGTAGAGTCCATGGCAAGTTGCTCGGCGTCTAACTCGGAAAAATGCTCCAGGTTCTTCTGGATCAGGTTCGTCGTATAAATCAAAGCAGTAGCATGTAGGGCAGACAGCAGTGCACGCTTGACATAGGACACATTTCTCAGAAAGATCAGAGATATCTCCGCTAATTACTTTCTCTAGAGTGAGGCTGTCGAAAACACTAATATCTATCTTCTTAGCACGTTGAGGGGGGTTTATTTCAGGAGCCTCCGTAGGTGAAGCTTCTAGCTTCAAGACAACTTCTTTACCTCTCTCAGAAAAAGGCTGTAAAACAATGCTGTCTCCGTCTAAACTCATTACTAAGTCTACGTCCTCAGGAGGAATATATGTCTTAAACGGGATACAGAAGCAGTTTTCATCTCCTTTATCACATAGAATTACCGCTATGAACATGTCTCTACGCTTTGACTCGTAGTAAGGATCCTTAGGCTCGGTCGAAAATACTTTATCTAAGTATTTTATTGCATGAGCTTCACATGGGTGAATTCCAAAGAGACAGAGAGGTTTTTCTCTTTTCTCAGAGTAGTCTTCTACATCGATGTATGCTGTTAACTTTCCGGCAAAACTCATGGTGCCAGCTCTATACTTGAACAAGTACTCTTTAGGAGGAAGAAGAATACTATCGACGGAGTTAATTGTCCTAATATACTCTAATGTAACTTCAGCGGGGTCCTCAACATCACTTAGAATAAAATTACCCGCCTTTTCTACAGGAGCATAAACTAGATAGTTCTCCATCAACACCTCTACTAGTTCAGATAACTTTTCTCTAGGTATTCTATAGGCTATACTCATGTCTATTATGTACTCGTAACAGTAGTATAATAAGTCGTAGGTTACATAGGTTTAATATTGCTCATCGAGAAGCTGAATAAAAGTCGGTTAAACCTTAGCCTTATTTCTGTAAAAGGTATATAATTGTACATTGGTCCAAAACCCTAAAACTTATTTAACCAGAGAGTATGTAGCTTATGTGCTGGCATACATACTATTAAAAATAGAGCTAGGCGCCGAAGACAAGGTTCTTGATATACTTAAAGAATTTAAAGAAGTGCGAGAAGCCTACATAATTTATGGAGAATACGACATTATAGCTAAAATAGATGCTTCTGATTCTTCACGGCTTAATGAAATAGTGCTAGGTCTCAGGAAAAAATGTAAAAATACAATAAAGGACACTGTTACAATGATTACAGCTAGAGGATTTTCTAGATAAGTTTTACTATTGTAAAATAATCGCCTAAAGTAGTTATCAGCATGTATTGAATAAAGTATAGATATTTAGAAAGATAAGCTTAATTTTGCAAGAAGCTATAAATATTCTGTGCTAGCCTACGTGCTCTTTAAAGTAGAGCTTGGTGCAGAAGAGGAAGTCCTTAAAGTTCTAGAAGATATTCCTCAAGTAAAAGAAGCCTACATAATCTACGGAACATACGATATTGCTGCCAAAGTAGAGTTTGAAAAAGTGCTAGACCTAGGAGACCTTGTTTTAAGCTTAAGAAGAAAATGTAAAGAAAAAATAAAAGATACTGTTACAATGATTGTCGCTAAAGGCTTTTCAAGATAATTTTATTTAACTTCATATATTTTCTTACCTTCGGCGTAAACTGCCACAGGATATGCTTCAAGCGAGAATGGGTCACTGTTCCATAGAATAAAGCTGGCCCACTTGTCTTTCTCAATACTTCCTAGAATATTGTCTACTTCAAGTATTTTCGCATTATTTAAGGTAATTATTGATATGCATTCTTCTTTTGATAAGCCTAGTCTACGCCAGAAGCGTAGTTGAAGGAAAAGGTTTCTCTGAGGAACCACGGGATGATCTGTCATTAAGCCGTAGAACGGCTTTACTTCGATTAAGTACTTTATGTTCTTCCAAGACTCGTGCTTAAGCTCAGTCTTATACGGGAAAGCATCTACAGGCCCATAGACTATTGGCACATTTTCTTTCTTCAGCAGCTTGAACGGGTACTTAAAGTGCAGGTCACAGCAGTGGTCGGCGGTGACTTTAAGCGAGAATTCTTTCTTCAGCTTAATTAAGGAGACTATGTCGTCTGCTTTATGTACGTGAACTCTCAGCTTTAGTCTTCCTTCGAGCAGAGGGAAAAGTGCTTCTATTTCAGGCTCTACTTCATCGATTGTCTTTTTACCTTTCTCGACGAGCTTCTTTTCCTTGACTGCTTTCATTAAAGTTTTCCTGAAGAGAGCTAAAACACCCATGCGTGTAGAAGGTCTTGTTCCCTTCCAGTCAGTAGTGTTGCGCGGATTGAATCCCAGCGCGGCTTTTATTCCAGTGTACTTAATAAATGCCTGGTCTACTGTTTCAGCATAGTTTCTTATTACGGCAGCTTTCCCGCCAATTATGTTTCCGCTTCCGGGGAGAATACAGGAGTAAAGTACTCCATATTCAATAGATTCTTTGAAGGACTTGTCGTCCATGTACACCGAGTCGAGGGCATCAGCAATAGCAATTATAGAGTCAAACTTTTCGTTGACTTCAGTTTCTGTGTAAGGTTCACCGGATCTATCTAGTCCTATGTGGCTGTGAGGATCTATGAACGCAGGAGTCACTACAGGAGCTTCGTCAACTATTTCGCAGTCAGGTTTTTCTACGGAAACACTGATTATTCTAGAGTTTTCAAACAGAATATATACGTTCTCTAGAGGAGGCTCTTCTTTCCCTGTGTATAGGAGACCCGCCTTTACTGCTTTCACGTCTCTTTTATTCGCTCTGGGAGTGTATTAGATTTTTGTCTTTTTCTGTAGCTGTGAGGGAGCATGAAGTATGTGAGTGACACGAGGAGAGCTACTGCTAGAGTAGCGTCAGTGAACTTCGGAGGGATTATTGTTAAGTAAAATCCTGCGGCGAGAGCTACTATCGAGAGTATGTAGGAGAAGAAGACTAACTTAAGGAGTCCGCTGAGCTTTTCCTTAAGAGATTCATGCTTCTTAGACTCTAGCAAAGGTGATGTTTTGAACTCGTATCTGAGTAGAACTCTGCTGGCTTCTGTTGTGAACAGTATTGTAGAGAATGCGGCGAGAGCAACTAATATGCTTCGAGGAGGCTCAAGTACTGCAAAGAATATGAAGACTACGAGCAGAACGGAGTTAACTACGGTTATGATGTTTTTCTCCTTCTTGTAGAAGAGAGCTGTGCTCGCAAGTATTAGAGCTATTTCAATTAGAGAGAACATGCCTCCTAGAGAAAGCGCTACGAGTACTGCTGACAGCGCGTAGAAGACCCAGATTATCTTCGAGTAGTAATGTGAGGGCATACCCACCTATACCTCTTCAATACTTCTTCGAGAGACGCTGTGAGCTTCCAGTCTATTACAGCGCAGTACTCTTTTACCTTTTCTATCTTATTCAGCCTCTCCAAGCTCATGATTCTGAAGGCTATTTCCTCAGCCTTACTTTTAGCGGGGAGAGAGTAGGGGTCTGGAGAAACAATAATAATGCTGTACTCTAGTCCAGCGAGCTCTCTCAGAGCGTATAGTATGTTTATGTCGAGCATAGGCGAGATTACTATTACCTGTGCTTGTGGTCTAAGCATGTAAGGTAGCATAAAGGTTACTACTTGGTCAACCATCATTGCTGCTCCCGGCTTAACGTCAGCTAAATAGTGGAGTATTCTCAGAAACTGCTTTTTCCCGAAACCAGGGTTTACATGAAGTTTGTACCGTCCATGGACTAGAAGCCCAACCCTATTACCCTGTGTTATCAGCGAGTAGGCTAACGACGCGGCGGCAGACACCATAGCTTCTAGAACTGGAGTCAAGTACTCTCCAAGGCTTTCGAGTCCCGTGGTGTCTAAGACTACTACAGCATCAGTCACGTTTTCACTCTCGTATTCGTTTGAAGCAAGTTTTCCTCTACGGGCGGACACTTTCCAGTTTATTCTCCTTAAATCGTCTCCGGGGATATAGTCTCTTACGCCGTAAAACTCTGAGCCAAGTCCGCTTCTCCTAGTAGATATGAAGCCGGGCCATACTCCAGTATACCGGGGCCTTATGTAAACAGTCTTGATTGGCTCAAATTTCGGGAAAACAGTAATATAGTCTTCATTCTCTACTATTAGCTCCAATTCAGCTATACCCGCTGGGTCGCTAGTAGATACACGTGTAGGACCTATAGTATAGTGTCCTCTAAGAGGAAATTCCACAGAGTACTCTACTGTGATTTCTTCTCCCGGCCTTAGCACTGTGCAGACTTTATTGCTACCGCTGATTACTCTGCTTCCGAGAGGAAGAGTATCTACTACCTCTAAGTTTACCGGTTTATCGTCTAGATTTTTGACAGTTAGTCTGACTGTTGTCGAGTCTCCAGCGAAAAGAGTTCTTTCTCGCATTTTTCTCGTGACGCTTACTTTGAGGTCTTTTGGAGTAGTTATCTGGGAATACCACAAGAAGACGAGCACGGGGATAGTGTAGAGTAGGGTGTACCAGGAGTTAGCTAGCAGGGACGCGATGACTATTATTACGAACAGAATGTAGTAGAAGAGAACTCTAGTAGAGAGCATTACTTGAGCCTCTTGGGCACAGGAACTCTCTCAAGTACTTCGCTCACTACTTGACGAGGGTCTGCTCCTCTTATCCACAGCTCTGTCTTAAGCACTATTCTGTGCGATAAAGCGTCTAGTGCCACGCTCTTAACGTCATCTGGAATAACATAGTCTCTGCCACTCAGCACTGCTCTAGCCCTAGATACTTTCAGCAGAGCTACTGCTCCTCTAGGACTTACTCCGACCTCTACTCTCGGGTGCTGGCGTGTAGCCCTAACTACCTGTACTATGTACTCAAGTATACTTTCATCTACATAGACATCTTCTATAGCTTTCTGCATCTCAAGGACTTCACTCGTGCTAGTCACTTGGTTGACGAAATACTCGTCGCTCTTATTGGCTATTCTCCTCCTCAGAACCTCTATTTCGTCCTCTAGAGACGGGTAGCCTACCTTAATTTTCATAAGAAACCTGTCTATTTGCGCTTCAGGAAGAGGATAAACTCCCTCGAACTCGAGAGGATTCTGGGTAGCTATAACAATAAACGGGGTCTCTAGTTTATGTGTCCTGCCATCTAGAGTAACTTGGCGCTCCTGCATTGCTTCAAGGAGCGCAGACTGTGTCTTAGGAGGTGCTCTGTTAATTTCATCAGCTAAGAGAATGTTAGTGAATATAGGTCCTTTTCTAAGCTCAAAGTCGCCAGTTTTCTGGTTGAACACATATGTGCCAGTGATATCTGCTGGAAGAAGGTCGGGAGTAAACTGGATTCTCTTAAACTTACAGCCAAGTGCAGCCGCCATAGTTTTGGCCATAAGTGTTTTAGCTAAGCCGGGCACATCTTCTATCAAAATGTGTCCATTTGAAAGGACAGCTATTAACATCTTTTCTAAAACATCTCTCTTGCCTACAATTACCTTAGAGACCTCGTCCAGCACTTCAGTACATATTTCATGTACTCTCTGCAGCTTCAATCAAACCACCTTTCTACTTCGGCTAACAAGTCTTCTAAGCCCTTGAGGCTTTTAAATCTAATTTCGTCTCCTCTAACAATGCTAGCTAACAACTGGTGATCTTCAAAAATTTCTTCTAAGTCTCTATCACTAAGAGTCTCTGGATCTATACCTGACTTTATAGATAGTCTCTCTAGGATAATTCTCCTTAAAGTAGGCTGAATAGGAGCTATAGTTCCTGTCTGAAGAGACTTCTCTACATTTCTTCTCAGCAAAAATAGGTTGCTCTGGGGAACATAGGGAACGCTGCTTTCCGGTATCTCGACTTTTTCAAATACCTTGAATACAGCTACTACAATATATACTACTAGCGAGACTATGAAAATTACTTCGCCTGTTTCTCTACCCCCTAAGTAGTAAGCAGCCCAGCTAATGAGTGTGGCTGCGATGAGGCTTAAGAACAAGTACACTATATCCTTGACCTCCAGACGCGGCATGCTCCTAACCCTCTTGAGGACTTACCGAGCTCAGATACTCCTTAATAGACTGAAGACATTCTAATGCTTCATTTTTATGGTGCTCTAAAACAGGATAGTGACTGTATCTAGCGTACTCGAAGAGGTATGTAAGAACACTTAAGGGCTTTTCAGGTATTTCAGGAAAAGTCTCAATGAGGGCTCTCTCTACTTCTCTAGCGGTCCAGCTATCCTTTATTCTAGCGCCGTACTTTTTCATAAGCTTGCACATTTCAAGGTAGTAGTAGACTACAGCTTCTCTAAAGTCGCCGCTTTTCAGTATATAGTCGATGGACTTGTCGACTATGGCTAATGCTTCTTCAGCTTTTTGTTGAAAAGTAGGCTGCGTGAAAGTTATCTCTTTTCCTTTCTTAGCGAAGATGAGCTTAAAGGCCATCAGAGCCAGCATTACGAAGAGAGTAGCAGAGGAGACTAACATGAGTGTATTCAGTAAGGATGCTAGAGACGCGGGTACTTGTTCTTCGGAGATCACGAATTTCCCCTCTGTTCCGCGAGTAGCTTCTTCAGAATGCTGATGTTCCTGTGTCTCTCCCCTATAGCTAGTCTGACCTTGAGTCTGTTTTCTAGACTCAGGTTCTTTACTGGAAACTTTTGAGAACTCTTTTCCCTTCATTAATTTATTCTGACTTATTCCTACAAGAACGCCGACTAGGAAGAAGAGGAGTATTATTAAGAGTAGCAAAAGGAAGTAGTTATCTCCCTTAATTTCTCTTAGCTTAGCTGATAAAATTAGCTTTATTAAAACTAAGTTTACTACTATAGACCCTACAGTCAGGGCTATCTGAAGATAGACATATGAGAGAGCGCTCACCGAGACCGGTCTTTTCAGTCCCTCAAGAGGGAAAGAATACTGAAAACCCCTGAAGAAAGTTGCTCTAGCCACTAAAGCAATCAGCAGTACTAGTGCTACTGAGTAAAGGATTTTAGTTTTCATTATCACTATGGTCTTCTCACAGCTCTATATCAATTTTACCTTTCTATAGAAATTGTCTGGTTGGCTTGTTTGCTATATGTTTTGTGGTTTAGTTTTTCTTTAGTAGTTTGTTTACTGTTTAAGTATTGTTGCATGAAATTTATTTTCTAGAAAAGCTTATTAAAGCCTTCACCTACAAACTAAAGCAGAAAACTCACAAAACCAGCTAAAAACCTACATAAAGCTAACAACACCAAACAGTCTCTTTCCTATGTAAGACTCCCTTCATTCTCTCTTCAAAACCTCACCTAAACCCAGAGAGATAAATATAACAGACTTAAGTAAAGAGCTTTAGCATTTAGAAAAAGCGGGACTCGGAAAGAGACTTAAACTATCCTGCTGTCCATAGGTAGTCGAAGTATGTTTTAGCTATTTCGACTATGTACTCGAAGCTCGAGTACGCAGCTAGTATTTCTCCTCTATGCTCTACTACGAGGAGCACTTCTTTCTCGCTGATAACTCCTCCTCCAAACATTTTGTCAAGATACTTTACTTCAATGCGGGCGGGGAGGTCTCTGAATAGGGGCTCGAGTTTTTTTGTCGCTAATATTTTTATTAATTTTTTAACAGATTCTTCTATCAGATTCTTCTTTAAGTCTTCTGATAAGAATTTTTGGAAAGGTATAGCCACTCTAACACTACTACTCGCACCTACGAGAATATTCACTGCTCTTTCATTAATAGGCTTTAATCCTCTAATAATCGTAATAAACTCTCTCTGTGCGAACCCCCTATGGCTCGACTCATATAGTTCTTGAAGTAGCTTTACTTTCTTCTCCAAGTCTTCGAGTTTTTCCTCAACCATCGACTTAAGCTTAATATATGCTTCAACAGGAGGCACTGCGACCACAGTGTGAGGTCTTCTTGACCGGTCAACTTTAACTAAACCCTTTTTCTCTAGCCTGATTACAACTGAGTATATTTTAGTATAGGGTATATTTGCTTCAAAGGAAAGGGTCTTTGGGCGAAGAGGTCCTTTCTCGACTAGCTTAAGGTAAGCTTTAATCTCGTAGTCTGAGAGCCCTAATATTTTAACAAGACTCTTGTCTAAGTGATTCAGTAATACCATTCAGAAGATTACTAGTATTAAATGTTTATAAATATAGCTTCTCAGTACTTTTTGATGAAAATTGTCAAGGAATCAAAGTCTCTGTGTCCCGTCTGCCAGAAAGTAATCCCTATGACGGTGTACGAAGAGGATGGAGTTATCTGGCTTAAGAAGGAGTGTCCTGTACACGGAGTATTCGAGGATGTCTACTGGGGGGATGCTAAACTCTACTATTGGTTCGCAGAATGGGACCAGGAGAAATACGTGGGCACAGGTTTAGAAAACCCGAGAACAAAGGTCGAGAAGGGCTGTCCCTTCGACTGCGGGCTCTGCCCGAACCACAAGACCTACACTATTCTTGGAATTATAGATGTGACTAACAGATGTAACTTAAGGTGCCCTATCTGCTTTGCTCACGCTGGAGCCTCCGGCTATGTCTATGAGCCTAGCTTTGAGCAGATAGTAGAAATGATGAAGAATTTAAGAGCTAACAGGCCTTGGCCATGCAATGCCCTACAGTTCAGCGGAGGAGAACCTACTCTTAGAAACGATCTTCCTGAGTTAGTAGCTGAAGCTAAGAAGCTTGGATTTAAGTGGGTCTGTGTAGACACTAATGGTATAAGAGTAGCTGAAGACATAGAGTACTTTAAGGCACTAGACGACGCTGGTATGTCTTCACTTTACTTACAGTTTGATTCAACACGTCCAGAAGTATACATCAAGACTAGGGGCAGAGACATATTTAAGTACAAGTTAAAGGTAATCGAGAACGCTAGAAAGCTAGGCTTCGACTCTATTGTTTTAGTCGTGACCTTAGCTAAAGGAGTGAACGACCAGGATATGTGGGATATAATAAAGTTTGCTGCGAAAAACAGTGATGTCATAAGATGTGTGAATGTTCAGCCAATATCGTTTGCCGGTAGAGCTAAAAGAGAAGAGCTCAAAAAAATGAGAATAACTATTCCCGACTTCATGAAGCTCGTCGAAGAACAGAGCGAGGGAGTAGTTAAAGTTGAGGACTTTAGGCCTGTGAACTGGCCAGTACCTTTCGCTAAGATGGTAGGAGTGCTTAAGAATAAGCACTACCCGCTGTTCACAGCACACCCACACTGTGGCTCAGCAACATTTATTCTTGTAGATAGGAAGGAGAACGGGGAAGTAGAAATAACCCCTATAACTAGAGTAGTCGACGTAGATAAGCTAGCTGAAGACTGTTGGAAGATCGCTGAAGAATACAAAAAGGGTATTTTAGGTAAGTTATCTATCGTTAAACTACTACGCCATATTAAAAGTAAGGTCATTAGGCAGCTTATAGCTGATGTCATAAAGTATGGCAGCTACAAGGCGCTAGGAAAGTTCATGAGATCTATAGTGATGATCGGGTGCATGCACTTTATGGATGTATGGAACTTCGATTTACAGAGAGTAGAGCGCTGCTGTATACACTACGCAGTTCCTGATGGGAGAATAATAAGCTTCTGTACATATAATAGCATTCACAGACCTAGAGTAGAAAAGAAGTTTGCAATACCTGTAGAAGAGTGGGAGAAGAAGACTGGAAAGAAAGTAGACGAGTACGCCTAACTGTAATAAAATCATTTATTTGTTTTTACCATACTTTATTCATGAAGCTTGCGGTACAAGAGGGACTAGTTCCAGGAGACACTTTTCTCGAGAGGCTTGTAAACGCAGAGAAGATAGGGTTTAAGGGAATAGAGGTAGGGGGGCGCGGACTAAAGGACAGAGTACATGAGATTAAGGAGGCTTTGTCCTCGAGTAAGATAGGAGTATCAACAATATGTACAGGCTACTCAGGCTGCCTTCTCTCGCCAGATAAGAGTGAAAGAGACAGAGCTATGAATGACATCAAGCTCCTGCTAGAAATAGCTAGAGAAATAGGAGCAGTAGGGCTCATTGTCGTGCCTATCTTTGGTCCACCACAGCTACCAGACTTAACTCCACTACTTACTGTAAGAGAACTCGAGGAAAAACTACTGTTAGAAGAGCTGAGGATACTGGCTAAAGTCGCTGAAGACAACCAAGCCTACATACTACTAGAGCCTCTAAACAGATATGAAACACATTTCCTCAACAGACTAGAAGACGCTCTAAAGATCTGCCGCGAAGTGAACTCAGAGTACGTCAAGATAATGGCTGACTTTTTCCACATGAACATTGAGGAAAAAGATATAGCTGAGAGTCTAGAGAAGGCTCTTCCCGATTTAAGGCACATACATTTAGCCGACAGCAACAGATATGCTCCTGGATTCGGGCACACAGACTTCCTAAAACCCTTCAAGGTTCTCGCTAAAGGCGGCTACAAGTATTTCATGGCCTTAGAGTGTAGAATACCTGAGCCTAGGGGTGAAAACTTAAAGAGAATATTCAGTTTTCTAAACAGCCTTATATTAAAGGCAGCTAAGTAAAAGAAAACTGGTTAAAAACAACAAATAATTTTTTATACTTTATAGAAAGGTATATTTGATAGCTTTGGAAGCTGAACTATCTCAGCTTGCAAAACTTATCGAAGAGAACTTTAAAGAAGATGAAGTACTTGGTTTAGCTGTTATGAATAATAGGGGAGAAGTTCTTTTCTCAGCATGCTGTATTGATCTAGAAAAATTTATGAAGGTAATCAACGATATCATTAAGACAGGTGTAAATAAGATCTCTATTAAAAGCCCAATAGGCTACATCATAGTGGTAAAGACTAAAAAGTATATCTTCGGTATGGCAACTAAGAGGCCTGCAGACCACTTATTCGAAGAACTTGCGAGTATTTTGTCTAAGTAGTTAGAGATAGGGTAATATACCTTAAAGTCAAGAATACTACGTGAAGTGGAGTCTCTGCTTCTATACGAGCTTAAAGAAAATTCTCTTAAAAAGACTCTCTGTTAGAGAATTCATAAAAGACTGCGTTGAGCTAGGTATAGATAAGCTATTCGTATTAGCTAAAGATACTGAGAGCCGAGTATACTTTGACACAGATCTATGTGAAAAAGCCTATGACGGTGGAGATCTTTTCGAAGAAATAGTCAGGGCGGCGAGAGACGTGGGAATAGAAGTACACGCGTGGTTCTGCCTCTACCCTGAGAGCGTAGAGAACCCAAGTAAGTATCTGAGAGAGCACCCAGAGGCAGTCCTGGTAAATAAGTACGGTAAGACTAACTGGGAAGAGCCTACGTGGAGCTACATTAAGCGCGAGTACAGTAAGCTCTGGGTCTGCCCAAGCCACGAAGGATATAGAGAGTACCTTGCTTCTCTTATGAGAGAAGTACTAGAGAAGTACGATGTCAACGGAATACATCTAGACTATGTTAGATACCCTGAAGCACTCGAGGGAAGATACTACTGCTACTGTCCACGCTGCCTCAACAAATATGAGAAAGAATACGGCTACTCTGTTTATGCAAACGATGTCATCGAGCGCAGGTACTTCGTATCAATTCTCTGCGAAAACGTGAGCGAGTCAGTAGAGTACTTCAGCGACGTAGCGAAAGTCTACGGAGCATCGATCTCAGCATACGTGTTCACAGACTATGTCACAGCAATAGAGTCCTGCTATCAAGATTGGCCCTACTTCTCTCAATACCTAGACTTCATAGTCCCAACAATATACGAGGTAGCTCCCGACTACGCGCTATTCTTAATCAAGAAAGCAATAAACGCTGTCATGCACAGTGGATGTAAAGTAATGCCAGCAATAATGACTTCATCCTCTACTAGGAGATCCGCTAAAGGTGGAAAAAGATGGTCAAGCGACAGGTCCACAAAGTACATACTAGAGTGTATAAACAAGTGCAGGGAAGCATCTACTGCCGGAGCAGCGCTCTTCCTTTACGACACCACGTCAGTAGACATAATCGACGAACTCAAAGAAACACTTTCACCCGGAGACTAGGTGTTCTCCTTGACTCTCCCTTTAATGGATATTCACATACACAATAAGTATTCGCTAGACGCCAAAGGATCCACTGAGGAAGTTTTAAAGGAAGCGTCTCTCAAGAACCTCGACTTCATAGCCATAACAAATCACGTTCCACCAGACCCTACTTGGATAAATAAACTCAGAAGAGAAGTAGAAGGTCTTAGACGCAGATATGAGCTAGAAGTCCTCGTAGGTGCTGAAATAGGTATAAAAGATGAGAAAGGTGGTCTATTTGTAGACGAAACCTATCTCAAGCAACTAGACTTCGTGCTAGCAGCAGACCATATTCTACCGGGAGTACCTTATAGAAACAGCGATGGAATATATTTCAGTGATCCGGCGGTAGAAGACTATACTAAAGAGGAAATAGTCGAGAAGTGGTTTAACTCAGTTGTAGGTGCGATTGAGAGCAGACGGGTAGACGCAGTAGCTCACCTAGGGTGGGTGCTTGTTCAAGAGAGGATAGTTGCTAAGCCTGAAGAAATTTCTCTTGAGTATAAGGAGGAAATCGCCGAAAAGGCTGCCGAAAACAGTGTTTTCATAGAAGTTAATGCTTCTGCTCAGCTACCTGACGAAGATTTCTTGAGGCAGTGCTTGAGGAAGGGAGCTAAGTTTGTCTTAGGAAGTGATGCTCATGAGCCAGCGCTAGTGGGTGAATTAGACTGGGCTATAAAGATTTTAGAAAAAATAGGGGCTAGTAAGGAAGATGTGGCTACCTTAGAGGACGTACTCAAGAGGGTTGCGAGAAGAAAGTCTAGTATTTAGGTTAGTAAATACCATTATTTATGGTGTGAGTATGCTTACTCCTCTTGATGTCCGCAGACTAGACATAAACGCTAAGTGGCTAGGCGTTGATACTTCTCTCTTAATGGAGAATGCTGGCAAAAGCGTGGCAGACTATGTTAAGTCGAAATACCCTAATGTACGGAAGATTGTTGTCGTCTGCGGGCTAGGAAATAATGGAGGAGACGGCTTTGTTGCGGCTAGACACTTGGCTTCGCTAGGCTATGATGTAGCTGTAGTTCTTGTAGGAGATAGGAGACTTATTAGAACAGAGATAGCTAAGAAAAACTGGGAAATACTGGAGCAAATGAACTTCTCAGTAAAGCTCGCTGAGGTAAAAAGTGAGAGCGATCTATCTGTGCTTGAAAAAGAGCTCGAGAAAGCTGACGTAGTTGTAGACGCTATCCTAGGAGTAGGAATTAAGGGTGCTGCCAGAGGACTAGCTGCAAAAGCTATCGAGAAAATAAATTCTCTCAAAAAGAAGTACAAGATTGTAGCAGTAGACGTGCCTAGTGGACTAGACGTATACAAAGGCGAAGCAGAAGGCCCCGTAGTTTACGCAGATGCTACAGTAACATTTCATGACACGAAAAAAGGTCTAGAGAAGTATGGCGGAGAAATAGTAGTGGCCAGCATAGGTATACCTCCTGAAGCAGACAAGTACGTGGGACCAGGAGACTTTGTTTTAATACCAAAAGTACTTAAAAGAGATCCTTGGAGCCATAAAGGACACTTCGGAAAAGTAATGATCGTAGGTGGAAGCAAATTTTTCTCTGGAGCACCAGCATTAGCTGCGTTAGCGGCACTACGTACAGGCGCAGACCTAGCCGTAGTATATGCTCCGCTGAGTACAGCACAAGTAGTTAAAAGTTTTTCACCCAATATCATTGCAGTTCCTCTTCAGGGAGAGTTTATTCTACCTGAACACGTCGACTATATTTTGAGTGAGTCAGAGAAATTCGACACTGTAGCAGTAGGTCCTGGCTTAAGCACTAACGGAGAGTCTCTCAAAGCATGCTATAGTATTGTATCTAAGTTAGCTAAAGAGAAAACAGTTGTAGTAGATGCCGACGGACTAAAAGCTCTAGCTAAATACGGTATTCCTGAAGGAAAAATAGTGCTCACCCCACATGCTGGCGAATTCTATATGCTCTTTGGAGAGAAACCTTCACTAAGTATTGTTGAAAGAGGTAAACTAGTACAGAAACACGCGGCTGAAAAGAATACAGTTATTCTGCTTAAAGGACACGTAGACGTCATTTCCGATGGAAGCAGAGTTAAGTACAATACTACAGGGAATCCCGGAATGACCGTAGGCGGCACAGGAGACGTCTTAACAGGAATATTAGCGGAGCTAACAACACTAACTAACGATCTCTTCCAAGCAGCCTGCTGTGCAGCCTTTATCTCAGGCCTAGCAGGAGACCTCACATACAAAGAGAAAGGCTACGAGCTTGTAGCAACAGACGTTATCGAGAAAATACCAGAAGCATTAAGCACTATACGAGAATTTTTAGCTAAGTAACCTAGAATAGTATCTCGATAAGCTGTATATGGTTGATGAGGTTGTCGGTATTATAGCCGTTTTCTTCTAAAAATTTCTTAAAGCTATAGTCCATTGTCAAGAAGAACATTTTATTTAAAACTGAAGTTGCGTAGAGGATGTTATCTATATTGTCTTTGTGTCCCAATGTCCTCAGCTTAAAAGCTAACTCAACTGCCTCAGCAGAAGGTTGAATGTCGAATTTAATAGAACTTTAAGTCTCATACAGCTCATACTGCATTTTCTCCGATTCTTCTTCAAATTCTCCTACAGTAGTTTTACACCATTTTTCGACCTTAAGTGCAAGTGACAGTGGATCTGGAATAAATTCTAAAATTAGTCTATTCTTTTCCACTTTGACTAAAACTCTATCACCTTCACTTATGCCTAAAGTTTTCATAATACTTTTTGGTAAGTAAATAGCTCCTTTCTTGCCGACTCTTAGTAAAATAGTCTGGCTCATTTTATACAGAAAACTAATGTTATTCAGAGTATAAACATTTTACTGGTGGTAAGCTTAATTCTAGTGACTAGAGTTCTATATCGTATATTTCTTTTATGTTGTCTACGTGGATTTTATAGACTTTATC
>QMSB01000027.1 GCA_003650815.1 Thermoprotei archaeon
ATATCACTTACGTTAATAATGATAGGACTACTAGTAGCCGCGTACTCGATACCTCCTAAAGTCGCTGAGAAAATGATAGAATTAGCTGAGACTGCTAGAGACCAGCTAACTCTAAGGCTCAACTTACTAAACGAAACTACAGTCAACGCCACCATACTGAGTCAAGTAAATGAAAGCCTAACTCTCGGAGACAGTCTACTACAGGCAGCAAAAGACTCGTATAGCGCTGGAAACTATACTAAAGCAGCAAACCTAGCTCTAAGCGCTATGAAACTTTATAAAGAAGCAATATGCCTGCTTTGCGACTACTTGGAAAACGCATCACCTAAGATAGAGAAGCCTCAAAAAGAAAATGCTACTAAGTGTCCAGGACTCCTAGTAGCTATTGAACGTCACTTAGCTGTAATTCAGCACTTAAGATCAGTGCTCAATAGCCTGTCTTCAAAGGGATTTAATACAACAGAAGCTTATAATGTACTAGGTCAGGCTGAAAGTCTTTTACTTCAGGCTAAAGAGCTTGCCGCTAGTACGAAGAATTGTAGTGAAGTAGCTCTACTAGATGCCAAGGCCGTGAGTCTTATAGGAAAAGCCATGAAGAGTGTTAAGAAGGATATTGCTGAAGAAGCTAGAGAGAAGAGAATGGAGAAGGTGTTAGAAAAGATTAAGGCGAAAATAGAGTCTTTAAAGAGGAAGGGTAGTGTTAATGAGACCGAAGTAGAGAAAATGAAGAAGATACTAGAACATATATGTAATAAAACGAAGAAAGCTAAAGAAAAAGCTAAAAAGGCTTTAGAAGACGCCACAAACTTAATTAAGAAGGCAAAAGAAAAAAGTAAGAAAGGAGTAGAAGGAGAGAAGGAGAGCCATGTACCTCAGCAGAAGAAGGATGAAGGCCGTAAAAACAGTAAGAAAGGCAAGCGGAAAGGTGGTAAGAGCTAAAATACTACTATTTTTAACAGCTATTTTAGTTAGCATAGTTGCTGCTCAGCCTAAACTATATACTTCTCTTAAACTTTCTTTTGAAGTATATGAAAATGGTCTTGTAAAAGTAAACTATATTGTAGTGCTTAAGAGCAACATGACTCTTATAACCGAAGTCTCTCTCATGGGATCGCCCTACATCGAAGACAATACGGCATATATATTCGTCCTAGATGAAAAGGGACTACCAGTAGTCTTTAATCTAAGTCAGAACACAATCAGTGTTGAGACTCTTGGAGTAAATTCTCTCAATATAACTTACTTCACCTATGATTTAACTAGTAAAGAGAAGGCTATTTGGAAATTTGAAGTAAACTCGCCAATAAACTTCACGGTAATACTGCCCGAGAATGTTACCATTGTAGGTTTATCAGCAGTTCCAATAAAGATTGATACCGTAGATCACCATGTGGTAGTAGTTATGCCTTCAGGTAAACAGTACATAGAATATATTCCCTCAATTCCTAAAAGCAGTGCTCCAAAGAAATCTTCAGAAAAAACCTCGCAAAAGCCTTCCACAGAGAAGAAGGAGAACATTTTCCCAGAAAACATTGTACTCTTTATTGTTCCTGCACTAGCCGCAGTGCTTGTCTTAGCAGTTTTTCTCGTGAAGAGAAGGAGTAGCATTGTGCTGACTGAAGAAGAGGAAGTTATTGTTAATGCTTTAAAGAGATATGGTGGTAGAGCATATCAGTTCGAAATAGCTAGAGAACTTCCCTTCCCTAAAACTACTTTGTGGAAATATGTTAGGAAATTAGAAGAGAAGGGAGTAATACGCATAGAGAAGAGAGGCGTGCAAAACTACTTGATTTTACTTAAAAAGATTTAAATTCTATATAATTTTAATATATATTCTTTATTCTTCTCACTAATTCTATTTAGCCATCTGAAATAGGCTTCTTCATAATCTTTACATCGATATAGATAGTTCTTAATAAAATCTAAGTGCATTCTTATTAAGAAAACTAAATCATTATTATTAAGCAGTTCTCCACAAGCAACAAGAACTTCCAGCGGTAAAGGAACATAGTCTTTTGGCTTAACTATCACTGCGCTGTGCTTCTTCAGACAATTTAGCAGCCTTCTAGCACTATACTCTACTAAAGCTACAGTTTCTTCAGCAGAGTACTCTAGTATTCTCTGGCACTTATCTTCTATTACCTTCTCGTCTTTAGAAATTAGAGCCTCTCTCCAGGCTTCTACATTGATTTTCTCTGTAATAAGTGTTCTAGCTGTAAGGAGAACTATTTTTTCACAGAATTCTATTTCGGTGAGCTCGTTTCCTAGAGTCTTGTAGCACACTATGTCGACTTCTCTAATAGAGAGGATAGTTTTTAGTAAGCTGTACAAGGGCTCTAAGTAGTAGTATCTTTTAGAGTATACTAGATCTAGCTTCATGTACTTTAGCAGGTCTCTTAGAAACTCTGAGAAAGAATTGTTGCACTGAATATGTTCTCTGAGTATTCTCTCGGAGCTCTTAGGTAGTGGGAGTAGAATTCTGTCTAGGCGTCTGTCTGCGATATCTTCTACAGCTTTTTCTACGAAGAACTTCAGACGTGGCATAGCGTAAACTATTAACATATATTCAGGAGTACTTTACTAGAGGAATTATATGGTTTACTTCGTGTACTCTCAAGAGTACTCAAGATATGATTTCGGTAAAAGTCATCCGCTGAGACCAGAGAGATATTACTTAACCTATCTGCTAGCCAAAGAGTATGGACTATTCAGCAAACTAGATCTCGTAGAGCCCGAAATCTTTAGTGAGGAAGTACTACAGCTAGTGCACTCGAGGGAGTACATCGACTACGTTAAAGAAATGTCTAGGAGGGGAGAGGGCTACTTAGATTATGGAGATACACCGGCTTTTAAAGGCTGTTTTGAAGCATCTTTTCTACATGTAAGGGGTACTCTTACCGCGGTAAAGAAAGCTATTGAAACAGGTGAGCCCGCCGTTAATATAGCTGGAGGCTATCATCACGCTAAGAGAAGTAGTGCTGGAGGTTTCTGTATATTCAATGACATAGCTCTAGCGGTAAAGTATTTAGAGGAAAGGGGTTACCGAAAGATAGCTGTAGTAGATACTGATGCTCACCACGGTGATGGAACACAGGAAATCTTGTATAGCGATGACGTTCTGAAAATAGATATCCATGAAAGTGGAGAATACCTTTATCCAGGCACAGGCTTCGAAAACGAGCTTGGAGTCGGCGACGGCTACGGATACATGGTAAATATTCCTCTACTACCCTACAGTGGAGACACCGTATTTTTGAAAGCCGTGTACGAGCTCGTAATTCCGCTAATAAAGTGGTATAGGCCACAAATAATAATACATCAACTCGGAGTAGACACGTACAGAGGAGATCCTCTAACACACATGGCTCTCTCCATAAGAGCATATGAGAAACTAGTATCTGTGTTGATAAGTGTGCTCAGCGAAATTTCCTCAAAGTACGTAGTAGTAGGCGGAGGAGGGTATTTGCTTTACGCTGTTCCGAGGGTATATGTTATGATATCTGCAGCGCTAGCCGAGACAAAATTAAGCAAGGAAATTCCCTTGAAGTGGATTAAGTTATACGAGAAGAAAATAGGTGAGAGAGCTCCGCGTTTTCTCTACGAAGAAGCTACTTGGGGGAGAGAACCTGCTAAAGGCTTTCCAGAAAAACATGTTTTAGCACTTATAGAGCGATTAAAGAAAAAATTAAGCGATATTCATGGAAATATATTCTAAGGACTCTATATTATTACCGTATATTATCTTCACTATATGCAGAAAAAACACCTCAAAGTAGATAAATAATAATTATTTAGACGAATTCACTTGTATATAAAAAGACTTATATTTTTCTTTCAGCATAATCTATTGTGACTAGTTTGATGGAAATAAAAGAAAGAGTCGAAAGGTTTACCGAAGAAGTCTTTGATGAGAAAAATATGAAAATTCTCCACTATCTGCCCGAAGACCCTAGGAATTTTGCAAAAGTCTCTAGACTGGCGAAGCTTCCTTACGAAACTACTAGATCGAGATTAATAAGACTTATTAAAGAAGAAGGTGTGCTCAAGATAACAGCTAACGTCGACTACTATAAGCTGGGGCTAAGCCTATACACTGTAATAGCATCCGCTAGATTTTCGCTAATCTCGGAGGTAAGAAAATTGCTTAAAACAAAGTATACCTTAACTATAACTCGCTGCTATAGCGGATGCAATGGATATGTTGTAGACTACTGTTTCCCTATAGGTCGTGAAGAAATCCTACTAAGCTATCTCTCAAAACTACGTGAATCAGAAGTCTTCTCTAGACTCCTTATCTTCAAGCGAACTCCACTAAAAATAAACCGAATAAACTTCCTGAAGTACTATGATTTAAACAACCACAGCTGGAGGACATCATTTAGCGAGTGGGCTGAAGAAGTAATCTCAGCCCCTATATCTAGCGAAAAAGTCCCCTTCGAGGGACCTAAAATAGCTATCTTCGATCCCACGGACTTAATAATACTTAGAGAACTTGAAGTAGACGGAACTACAGACTTCGTCGCGTTAGCGAAAATAGTGGGAATAACTCCTCAGGGAATACGCTACCACTACTACAGGCATATCGTAGGAAAAGAGCTCATCGATGGATACGATATCTCCATATACACTTATCCTCCGCCGCTTACAATCAGCTACGCAGGTATCTTTAGCTTCAATGGATTCGACAATCTCTGCCGCTTCATAAACGCTACCTATGGAAAACCCTTCGTGCACGCCTACGCCAAGATATTTGGTGAAAACAAGTTACTAACACACCTAAGAATACTTTCAACAGATCTGCCAGAATTCTTTGAGGCACTAGACTATTTATGCGAGAAAAGAGTAATACAGGGATATTTCCTCGCACAACTAAATGAACAGAAATCCACTAAGTACACTGACCCCTACCACAACTTCTCTAATGGTGTCTGGAGAATAGACGAAGCCGACTTCATGGATAAAATCGAGAAAGCGAGATCGCTTACTGGAGTCAGGTTCATTTAGTATGCCTTAAGAGCTCTAGTAGCTCTTCACGATGTCTTCTCACAAGCTCTAAGAGAGAAGTAGAAAGCACACTACAAGTAACGTCTTCTACTCCAAGAATCTTCTTCACTTGAGCAAAAAAGTCTCCTCCCTCAACTTTACTAAATTTGCTTAAACGCTCAGCTACTTCAGCAAGCTTATCCGAAGAAAAACCTATGTCCTCGTAGACCACAAGACCCATATCCTCGATCTCAGACCTTACTGCAGAAGGCAGCTGCGTGCGGGTTATCAGAATCATCTCATCCGGCTTATAGAAACTCTTGTACATCTGAACTAGCCTATACTCCTTAACCCGCCAACTCTTCCTCGACTCCTCCCTCTCCTCTAGCCGCATCTTCTTTAATCCCATAGCTTCCCCTAAACCCTCAAAGAGACCCTTCAGCCACAGAAGTCGCCACTCCTCAGCAGACATCGCTCTACTCCACCAGCCTCTCAGATCTCTGGCCCGCCTATACCAGTCCTCGAGCTCCTTGCACTCGATGATAACGTTAGGTCTCTTTACTGGAGGCATTTTATCTAGCTCAAGAATATTCATAACACTCCCTCCGTACACCAGAAAGTCCGGGCGAAGACACACGTAAAGCTTCCATATCTTCCTCAAGTCCCCTGAATCCTCCCAAGCTACTGGTCGAGGAGCCTCAATGAAAAAACTTAGTCTACCACCACTCTTAGTCTCTACAATACAGTTAGGAGGGATTATCCTGACTTTTTGCCGAGCATTTCTCTCCAAGTAAATATACCCATGTTCCGGATACACTATCCTCCCTTCTCTAGCTAGGTGTTCTACGAGGCTTAAGAAAACCCATGTCTGATAAATAGTCCTCATGTTTGTTCTCAAGGAAGTCCTTATAGCCGCTGAAGCTTTGCTCAGAAACTCGTCTAACGTAATATTTCCAGCAAACAGGTCAAAAGTATATACGAAGATCTTTTTCTTCAAATGCTCACGAGGATCATCTAAAAAGCTCTTCAGCTCTCTCGTGAAAGTAAGTCCTTTGAGTTTAAGCACTTCTTTGACCTCCTCTACTTTAGACCCTAGGTTTTCAACCCACTCTTCCGCCTCCTTAATAGCTTCAGGACTAACTACACTATAGAGAAACTTCTCTCTAAAAACATCGGTTTGCTTGAGGAAAACTTGCTGCTCTATCTTACTCATTTTAAGTATATGTCTTTCACCTATTTTGAGCTGCTTTCTTAAGTCTTCGTATACGTCGAGCCAAGAATCATTCATTTCTAGGAAATACTCGAATAAAACCTAAATTAATTTAGTCTCTCAGCTCTCTCCTAGGCTTTTCTAAGCCCAGCGCTAGAGCTACTGCTCCGTAGAGCACAATATCTCCTCCGAGAGGTGTGGCCTTTATTTCGGGGGCTCTGTTGATAATGTAGTCTTTTACAGCCTCCTGTAGAGGATCAATTATATACTCTTTGTTGTTTAATGCGACGCTTCCTCCAACAGTTATTAGACTAGGGTCATACATGTCTATTATGTTGGCGAATCCTACTGCATTGAATTTCTGAATAAGCTTTAGTGCTCTTAAAGCAAATTCATCTCCCTGTCTTACAGCATCGAAAAAGTCTTTTGCAGTAAAGTCTCCGCTCAGAATAGTCTTCTCTACTCTCCACTCTTCTTTAAGTAGCTTCACGAAACGTGGAATACTTCTGCCAGAACAGTAAGCTTCCCAGTGACCTCTCTTGCCACAAGTGCACTCAAGTTTGCCGTAAGGATCTATCACTGTGTGTCCTGGTTCACAGAAGTTTCCATCCTTGCCTAAGAGCAAGTAGCCGTCAACATAGGCTCCTCCGCCTATCCCAGTACTAATGGTCACATACACTATGTTATCTCTGCCTCTACCTGCTCCAAAGTATTTTTCGCCTACAACTGCTGTAGTACAGTCATTGAGCATTCTAGCAGGTTTATTGAATTCTTTTTCAAGAGGCTCTACAATAGGTATTTCTTTAAAAGGAAGGTTCGGGGTTTTCAGAATAACGCCTCTTCTTAAGTCAAGAGGACCTATAGCTCCTACACCAATTCCAGAGACTTCTTCTAAAGATACCTCGCTCTTAGACAAAGCCTCCTTAATCATTCTGATAATTTGGAAAGTAACGTTCCACCCAGTGCCTTCATGTGTAGTTTTCTCGCTTATTTTTACTAAAAATTCTCCTTTTTCATCAGCGACTACTACTCTGAGATTCGTGGCACCTAAATCGACTCCTACTGCGTACATCAACCAAAATAACTCAATACTCTAAAAATAAGTTTGCTCAATACTGACTAGGTACACTACTGTAAAGGTATCCTTGAAGGACAAGAGAAGACTTGAAAATAGCTAGACTACTGGAGCCTCTTGACTAATGACTAACAGAAGTATATAGAAAAGCTTAGCTGACTTTACTTAGATTAGCAAATAAACTCCTACCTATTTTTACTGCTTTCGCGCTGTTTTAAATAATCTATGCTTTCTTTAATTGCTATTTCGACTGCTTTCCGGCTTAAATGTAGACACATACTAGGAGCACTTTTCCCTACTGCTTGCTGCGGTATATAGGGTATATGGATGAATCCCGAGATAGTCTCTAGTCTTTGCGCAGCTATTGTGTGTAAGGAAACATACATTGCGCAGTTACAGAGAAATGTCCCAGCTGAATATGATAAGACCGCAGGTATTCCCTCTTCTTTCAGCCTCTCAACTATTCTCCTCGTAGGTAAGGTAGCGAAATAGGCTACGGGTCCTCCTGGAACTATCGGCTCGTCAACAGGCTTAAAGCCGTCTACGTCCCCCTTCTCCGAATACATTAAGTTAATCGCTACTCTCTCTACTCTAACCTCACAGGACTTTGGGGCAAGCCCTATGTGTAACGCTATATCAGGCTTAATTTTCACCAGTATTTCAGGGAGATCACTGATCACTCTTCTGTATGATACTGGTAGCACTACTCCTACTACTCTATAGCCGCCGATCACTACGTTATTAAAGCCGAGAGCTATTTCTGCTGATGGATTATATTTTTCAGACCCCCATGGCCCAAAGCCTGTTAAAAGAACTTTACTCACTTCTCCCAGCCCTGTATAGGAGATCGGAGTACTCAGGATGCCTATCAATATATCTTTTAGCAAAAGAACACAGAGGATGTACTTTCAAGCCCCTAGACTTAGCATACTCGAATGCATGTTTAGTGAGTGTAGAAGCCATGCCTCTTCCTCTAAGCTCGGGAGGAGTGTAAGTCTCCGTAATCATGAGCACTCCTCTCTCATGAATATAGTACTTCAAAAACGCTCTCTTCCCATCTACCTCAATATAGAACACTCCTTCACGCCCCTTCTCCTCATGGTGTACCCGATACACGTGAAAGAAGACTATCAGCTAATATAAGACTACTGTATTGACTCCCTCTAGTGCTACAAGTAATCTTTGCCACTAGTTGAGTTCTACGCAGTTTATGGCTAATAGAGAAAGAATCTTTAACTAACAGTACTTTAAACAAGTTTTCTGAGGAGAGAAATAATAGTCTTTTACGGAAAGAAATTTTCTTAAATTAGTGGACTGTAGAGGATCTCACCAAGTTTTCTGGATCCTTTTTGTGCCTCCATAAGCCTTTACCGAAGCTCACTACTTGTATCCCAAGAGCATCTATAGTTACGTCAGTTATAAGAGGCTCAGTTAGACCTATCTGAATTACTAGGTCAGCTGTGATCTTAGACAAAACTCCACCTTTCTCATCTAAGAGCTCTAGCTCAACGAAGTCTGGTAGTAGGTAAGCACTACTAGTTGAAGACGCTTCCTCAACTGTATATACTTCCGCTTCCTCTGGAGGCCATACACCTAAGCTCTCTGCTATAGTTTCATCTACAACTAAGCACGGTCTAAGACTTTCTGCACCTCCATTAACTAGCACAGGTAGTTCAATACTTTTACTTGAATTCTTCAGCTTAATCCTTAACCTTACTCTTACAGCCAATAAAGACACCTATTTTCTCCTTTAAAATCCATCTACCTAACCTAATTTTCTTTACTTCAGGATGCTTTACTTTAATACGCCTACTTTTTAAATCCTTTCTAATGGTCTCACTCATGTCTCAATATATAAACTCATAACGTGTCTAAATACTTTGTGCTCAAGTAAACAGTACTATTAAACTAAGTACTATACACCATAAAGTGCTTAAACTTAGCTAGATTTCCTATACAGTCCTATTCCTTCAATAATTTTTCTCACGAGAAAAATTTAAGGAAGAAGTCCTCACAGACCATGTGAAAAGAATACACGCTTACGTTAAAGGCATAGTCCAAGGAGTTGGCTTCCGCTACTTCGTATATAGACATGCAAAAACACTAGACCTGACAGGATACGTTAGAAATCTACCAGACGGAAGAGTCGAAGTAGTAGCTGAAGGCAGTGAAGAAAGTCTGCGTGAACTAGTGTCTCTTCTCTGGGAAGGCCCGGTAGGATCGTATGTGGAAAACGTAGAATTAGAGTGGAGTGAGGCTAAAAACGAGTTTAAAGACTTCAAAATAATATGGTAATTTACTATGAGAAATAATCAGATAGCCGCCACCACATCACTACTCAGAATCGAGGTTGCTCATCATTCAACTTAAAATACTATGTTCCTATATTAGTATTTAGCTACATAGCTACTCCATCTACACGTTATTTACAGTAGAGAAAATCTCAAGATAAGTCAGTGGCAAGAAGAGTCGTCATCGCTCTGATAGTCCAGGTTTCATCACCTAGATCTTTACTGCTACTCGCTAGACCAGCTTATTTACTACAATATTATCCTTAAAGGATAATGTTGGTCGTAAATCTTATCTATATGTTCTTAGCTACTTGTCTTTACATACTCAGTTAAATATAGTTAGGGTTAAATATAGTTAGGCTTATTTAGATGCTAATGGGAGAAGCCTATGGAGATTAGGAGAGGTTTTCTTGAGGAAGCGCCTGTTACTGTTATGCTGATCGTCCTTAATATGTTCATATATATTATTTTAGGAGCAGTTAGTGGGAACTTTCTCGTAATCAGCTCTCGTGTTTTAATGATTTTCGGACAATTCAATATAGCTGTCATGAGATACGGCTGGTGGTGGCAGCTAGTAACCTCTCTTTTTGTACATCTCAATTTAATGCATCTATTACTCAATATGTTCTGGCTACTAGTCATAGGCGTAAACTTCGAGAAAACTTTAGGCTCCAAGTTTTTTACATTAACTTACTTCATAAGCGGTCTCACCGGAAACATAGCCTCACTTATAGTAGACTCAATAATCTTTGGACCATACTATCCAATAATATCAGCAGGAGCATCAGGAGCCATACTAGGAGCCGCTACAGCTTTAGCAACAGTTAGTTCAATACAGACAGGTAATCCTGGAAAAGCAGTAGCGTATATAGTGTTCCTCTTCCTGCTAAACAGTATTGCTGGTAATGTAGACATAATGGGACACCTAGGAGGAATTCTCGGAGGTGCACTAACAGGCTTAATATACGCTAAACTACATAAGCCCCCGGCAACGAGAGAAGAAATACTTTACATATAAGCTGGACATTTCATGTTTGCAAGAGTTCTATATCTCTAAACGATTTTCGGAACAATCGCAAACTATAAATATCTTACTAGCATGTAGTATTACGTGAAGTGGCTAAAAATATTCATAAAACAACTCTTACGAAATAGAAAATTCCTTGCGATGGTATTGTTATTAGCAATAATATCAATTAAACTAGCTCTAGCAAGACCCAATATAATGCCCCTAGGAGACGATGACCCCCCTGATCCACCACCTGAGAGCGAACCCGACCCTGATGTAAATCCCCTATAGTACGCAATTTAATAGAAATTAAGACTTAGCGGTGCCGCAATGGATAAAAAAACTTGGAGTCTCCTTAAAGCTATTCATAACTCCATATCTGTTAGCGAGATCTCGCATAAAACAGGTATACCTAAATCCACTGTCTCTCGAAGACTAAAAGACATTCTCTCTAAGACTAAAGTTAAGTATATCGTATCAGAGAAAGCCTTAGGTCTTTCTCCTGTAATAGTATTCATAGACAAAAAAATAGAAAACATTCCCTGTTATACGATTTCGTATAGGGTAGGAATTACTAGCAGTAAAAACTTATATATAATTGCTGCGTATGTCCCAATACAATATCTGTCTGCATATCTTTCTTTAATCGATCATGACCCAATATTTGTCTTTAAAGGAAAAGATAGAGTCATATGGAATCCAGTGCTATCTGAAAAATATGGAGTTATATCTTTTAGCAATAATAATATTCTAACTAATTTCAGTATATTAAACAAAATTGATGAAAAAATCTATACTTTCCATGAAACTAATTTAGATATCTTTGATCTATTAATTATATCATATAAGGAAAAGAACGCTTTCATACCATTATCAGAAATCTACAAGAAAGGACTTAAAGATAAAATCTTTATCTCAAGACAAGCTCTATCTTATCATTTTAAAAAACATGTTTCATCAATTTGGCTTGGTAATACTGTATTTCTTTATCGTCCTTTAAATAAATACCCTTTGAGATTATTCATTTTTGAAGTACATGATGTGAAGAACCTAGTATTTAAGTTATCGTTAATACCCTATATTTACGTGACATATTACTCTGATGATATGGTTGCATTCTCTGCGCAGTTGACTACTCTTGAAATTTTTAAATTATATTCTAATGTTTTAGTTCATCATAAAGCTAAGCCAATTCTCTGCGAAGTTTATCTTAAACCATCCTTAGTTAGATTTGCTATAAAATATCACTGCCTATGGTCTAATGGTTGGAAGAAGCCTTGGACCGCGCACAAGGTGAGAGTATGGAGAGGTTGAAGAAAGGGTTTTTAGTGTTTATGGAGAAGGATCCTAGTACAGCTAAGGCTTTTCTTTATCATGTTAGGGTTAAGGCTAAGGTTAGTAGTGTTGATGAGTTATTTAAAGATGAGAAGACTCTTAGAAGAGCTGTTTCTATTGTTTTAGGTAAAGAATGGTTTGATTTATTTGTTAGGGTTATCAGCGCGTACTGTGATGAAGTTGAGTTGAAGAAATAGTTTATTCTTCTTTTATTTTCTTTAGTACGCTTCCCTCTAGTATGAATCCTCCTTGTTCTTCTAGTTTTTTAGCGACTGCGTATGCCCAGTATTCGTGTATTTTCATTTTTCGTGCGAGTTCTCTGACTGGTATTGTGTCACTGTCTCCTATTATTGTTCTTGCCTGTGATGCTAAGTGGTCTACTATTTCTTCTTCTGATGACAGTATGTAGTCTAGTACTGATAGTGCTTTTGCTCTATCTACTTTAAGCACTTTTTGTATTGTCTCAAGCAGTGGTCTTGCGTCTAATTCCTTTATTTCTCTTACTTTGTCTACGAATAAGTGGGCTAGTTCCTCAAGTTCTCTTTTTTCTGGTGTTTCGACAAAGCTCAGTAAGTCTATTTTGAGGTCTAGCTGGGAGTCTACTAGTCTGTATGCTTTTAGTACTCTTCTGCCTATGACTCTCCATTCTCTCTGGATTATTCCGGAAGAGACTAGTATTTCTAGGTGCTCTAGTGTCGTAGGTAGGCTTAGTCCCAGTTTTCTCGAGATTTCTTGCGCTGTTAAGCCTCTTCGGCTTCCCAGTAGTATTTTAATGATGTTTAATCGAGTTCTACTGCTGAGAGCCTCTATCGCTAGTTTTGCTTTAAATGGTCTACTCCATGGAATTATGAGAGTCACTGCCTCACCGTGAGCGAGAGTGTTGTTGAATAGGCTTCCACAGTCACTAAGAGCCCTTTACCACGTATTTTGCCTACTACAGCTTGCCCAGAAGTCAGTATTTTATGGTACTCGGGGATTTCTATACTGACTATAGAGGAGACTACTGTTTCTACATTTAACTGAACAGAAGCATCTTCAGGTATATTTATTTCTATGTTGCCTTTGCTGGACTCTGTCTCTATATTGAGATTAGCTGTAGTCATGTCACTGTATGATATTTGTGCTAGGAGAACAGTTGAGTATAATCTTAGTGTGATGCTAGTATTATTTAGCTCTGATAGGAGGATTTTAGTTGTTGCTAAACGTGTATTGATATCTAGGTCTGCTAGGCTAGGTGTAGCTAAATCTATTTCAATTACAGCTGAAGATGCTTCAACGTCCATCTCCTTGATGTTCTCTGAGGATACTTCTATTACTATGACTCCTTTCTTAGCGTCTATTTCAACTATATAGGAGTTTTCTGAAACTGACTCGGAGACTTCTAGTACTGGTGTTGATGTTCCTGTGACAAAGGGACCCTTCGGTCTGTAAGCCGAGATATTATACGCGATACCGTTCTCTGCTACCCGAACATAGAGTATACAGGACTTAGCGTCGACTTTAACTACCAATTTGGCGTCTGCTGGTAGGTCTTTCTCCGACTTATAGTAGTTTTTAACTAATTCTAGTTTCCCAAACTTCCACTTAGAGACATCTTTTTCCCAGTAGCCTGAGGGCAGAATTTTCTGCAAGAATTCCATTGGCTGCGGAGTGTAGATATGAGGCAATATTACTGCCTCAATAGCACCTGCTACAAAGACCACTATTATTATAATACCGACTACTTCTTCCCTCCTCATGTCCACCACCAGAACAACCATCTATTGAGAAGAGAGAGAAGAGAGAAAGGTAGTACGACTAACACTACTACAATTATTATGGGCAGTATTGTAGCTATGAACGCTTTTCCTAAGGAAAACCCGTGTACTTCAGCCACGCCTAGGGTGATAATGTATACTTGCCATATCTTCGCAATTATGTAAAGCACTATGAGAGCTATCAGACCTATAAAAGGTTTAATTAACATAATCATTCCTCCGGCTATAATGAGCACGCTTGTTATCGTGGAGTAGCCTACGACAACAAATGTGTCCTCTAAACTACCTCCTCCCTCTAGAACCCTACTCATTAAGTATATTACGAGACTCCAAACTACCCATACAGCAATACCCTTTAAGATATCTGCTGAGACTAAGGCTATCCACGTTACTTCAAGTAAGTCGTAGACTATCGGAGGTACACCTACTGGAGAAAATAGTGAAGCAAAGCTGAGTGCCCACTTAGCTAGTATTAAGATAAGCGCTGAGAGAAACAAGCCTCTAACTAAGTAGACCAGAGTGACTACTATGAGAGCACTCAATGTACTTCTCCTTTCCTGTACAATAATGCTTAATGTCTCCTTAGGGCGTACTGCAAGCCCTCCTATTCTACTAATAATAGAGGGTAGTTCCATCTAACCACCTCATCTGGTTAGGCTTACATTGATATAGAGCCTAACCATTATATAAGCTTAACTAATTCAGCCCTATATCCTAAATTTTTCCTAAAGTACGAGCACCTTCTTTGATAAGTTAATATATTTCTTGTGTACTCTTATTGCGTGCTCGACTCGGTGAAAATTCTCAAGAAATTAGTCTCTATAAAGAGCGAAGTCTACGTGAAGGAAGGCAGAATTGTTCGAGAGAACTATAGGAAGATAGCTGAAGTGATAACCGATTTCTTTGAGAAAATAGAGGGAGCTCGAGTAGAAATATTAGATCTTAAGACCAGCGAGGGAGATGAAGTACCAGCTGTAGTTGCTTCACTTGACGTAGATGCTCCCTCTTTGGCGTTTGTCAGTCACTACGATGTAGTACCAGCAAAAGGTCCCTGGATAATCGAAGGAAAGGAAGTAGACCCCTATAAGCCTGTAGTTCTTGAAGACAGATTATACGGTAGAGGTGCTTCAGACGATAAGTCGGCGATAGTAGCTTCAGTAATTGCTTTAAGTAGGCTAGCTAAAATCAAAGAAAATTTGAAGTATAGGCCTTACATGGTAGTTACGGGAGACGAAGAAATAGGAGGAACAGGAGTTAGACTACTCTTAAAGAAAATGACTTTTGATAAAGCCGTTATCTTGGACTCAGATGCCGACAGTATAGTAGTAGCTGCTAGTGGAATCATACATGGCTGGATCAGAGTTAAAGGCAGAGCAGGACACGCCGGTTATCCCCATAGAGCAGACAACGCAGTAGAGAAAGCAATTAAGCTGCTCCATGAATTTATTTCAAGATATAAGCCTCTCAGAGAAAACAGAGTCTCTCAGTTTAACGCGCCCAGAGATGCTCCAAGACCCAAGACGTGGGGCAGGTTCAACATGACAGTAGTGAAACTTGGTCCAAGAGAACCAGAGAAACTAAACAGGATTCCTGGCGAAGTTCTCGCAGGCTTTGATATAAGACTGATACCAGAGGAAGCTCCTCGGGAAGCAGTAAGTGAGCTCAAGAAAGTTTTCCAGGAAGTAGTCTCAGAGACAGGTATAGACGCTGAACTAGAGTTAACGGGCTGTAGAAACGGCTGGTATACTACTGATAAAAACTTGGTAGCTGAAGCTATTTTCTCAGGTGAAGAAGCCTACAGAAGAGTATATGGCATTGACTTCAAGCTAGGCACTATCGCTCAGCTGGGGGGAAATGATGGAACACACTTCTTTAATAAGGGAATACCTTGCGTAGGCTTCGGCACACATAGATCAAACAATAATCTCCACGGGAAAAACGAGTTTGTTTACCTCAAAGATATAGACCTAGTAGCGGAGTTCATTGTCCAAATGTGCTTAAAAAGAAGCTAGTAAACTTTATTTGCTTCCTTGAAGTATCATTTAAGGGTGAATTAAGCTGAAATACCTTATAATATCAGATGTACACATAGGGACACCGGAATACGACTCAGTTAGAAAAGCTTTCCTAGACTTCTTTTACTCGAAGGGACTAGAATACGATAAAATATTCCTCTTAGGAGATATCTTCGATTTCTGGGTGTGTCCACCCTATGAGATAATAAACAAGTACAAAGAAGAAGTAAGTCTCATGAGAGAATACGCTCACTCAGCTAAACTATTTTACATAGTCGGAAACCACGACTGGCAGATATGGGAAGCACTCGCAGACCTAGACATAGACGCCCTCTACTTAATAGAGTACTACGACTGGAGGACAAAAACACTTTATGTACATGGACACCAATTTGACCCACTCCTCCGAATGAACCCTATAGTCTACAAGTCGTGGCTTGCCTTCGGAACCTATCTAGAGCAGCTTAATAGGCTACTTAGACCCCTGTGGACCCAGCTAATAGATCCTATACTTAACAGCGTCAACATAAACAGCCGCGAAACAATAGGCTCTAAAGTAAGAGCCCTCGAAAAAGGAGACCAGAGCAAAGTCCATGAAGTGTCTCAACTAATGTCCGCTTTCAGACAAAACGCCCAAGAATACAGAGAAAAAAGAGGAGTAGGCAAGATAATCCATGGCCATACACACCGATCACTAATAAGCTTAAGCGAAATAGACTCAGGAACTTTCCTTAAAAAAGAAATTGTCACCTATACTGATGAAGAAAAACAATTCATAAAATACGTACTGAGCTAATAACACCATCAAACTTATCCAATATACACTAAGTACTCTTTAAGCCAACTAAAAAACAAAACTAATATAATTGTTAATACTATCATACAAATCACTAAAACAATACATAGTCACACAACCACATTCTACACGCATTAGCACTAAATATCATAAACGATTTACTACACTAATAATTATACATACTAGTAGTACACTATTGTCTATGAGAATAATGCAAACTAATTTATAGAATATCTATAACGCCAGGAATACACTTAATCCGAAATATTTTTCAAGAATACTTTAATAGTTCGAGTGAGACCCGGGGTACTCACCGACATTAGCCCACCTACATGAGTGAGGTTAAGTAACCTAATCCTACTCACCCAAGATAATTGTTCTTAATACATATAGCGGAAGCTGAAGGAAAACTTTTATACTTAGTTATACTTTTCTACCTGTGAAGAAAAGTATAGTTGTGAAAGGTGTTGATGAAGAAATATATCGTAAGGTAAAGGCTAAAGCTTCTCTGCTAGGTATTCGTGTGTCAGATGCTGTGAACATGGCTTTAAAGGCGTGGGTAGAAGACTTCTTTGATGAACAGGAAGAAAACAGGAGAGTCGCTAGAGCATTTATAGAGAAAAATAAGCATTTAAGGGGCAAGTATCTTGTTGCAGCTAAAGGAAAAGTTATAGGAGTATATGATACACTTGATGAAGCTATAGTAGTCTTGAGAAAACTGTGGAATGAAGGAGTACGAAAAGCGATTTTAACAGAAATAGGTGAAGAAAGAGAAATCTTAGAGTGGGGTGGCGGAAGCTTTGAGCTTATATCAAGTTAAGTATTCAAGCAACTTTACTCCACCTGCTCCGATAATCGAATTGAAGTTAGAAAATCCTGTTACTGCAGGAAAAATCGATATAGAAGCATTATTAGATACAGGCTTCTCGGGAACCATTATCATACCCATATTCATCTACGAAAAAATAGGACTCTCTATAGTCGAGTCTCTTGAACCAGCTTATGCTGTCACGAGTATGGGCTTTTACTCAAAGCTTAAAAAGGCTAAAGCTTATGTCGAGATCCCTGGAGTCTATAGAAAACTTACTTACATATATTCGTCACATATAGTGAAATACCCTCTTTTAGGTAGAAGCATATTAAATGATCTTGATATCAGACTTAACGGACCGAAGCAATTAGTAGTAGTGTATAGAGAGCAGTAGCTTTACTTCATTGAAGCATGAAAAACTAGAGTAGGTGTTCCTGGAAAAGAAACTGCTTCTACAGCAAAGCCTAAGGACTTTAATATGCTATATATTTTATCTTGCCATTTTTTATTTCGTCCAGCAAAAATTGATAGTGTACCATTAGGTTTTAGTAGCTGTGATAGTTTTTCAAGGAATTCTTTTGAGTATATTCTGGGGTTTTTACCGGGATTTGGTCCTCCGTCGTGTATAATATGGTCGAATTTAGCTGAAATAATGTTTACTGCTTTAACTGCATCTATTAAAGCTATTCTAACGATACTTCTTTTTAGCGCACGAGAGAAAGCTTCGACAGGGTTCCTGTAGAGAGCCACCGCTAGTATTTCTGGCGAGTTATCGAGTGTCAGGAAGAGAGATGGTTTTGCCCATTCTACTGCCGCGTAACATGTTCTTCCTATTCCAGTCCCTATCTCCAAGACTCTTCCTCCCTCTGGTATTACCTCAGGCCAAGCTATCAGTGAGCCACAGTAGCCCATTCTCATGACATTAAAGTCTCCTTTACGATAACCTAGCCCTCCTGTTATTTCATCTATCAGAGAATATACTTCGTCTTCAGACAACTTCGATATTTTACTTAAGTAAGTTTTCTCAGCTATTTTTCTCGATAACAAATCTACTTTATCTAAATCCCATTCCTTTAAGTAAACATATATCGCATCTATCATAGTTCTCTGGTTATAGCAGAAGTATCTAATATCACTAATGCTTTCCGTTTCTATTTCTTTAATTCGCAGTTATTTATGGTATTATCTTTAATAGTATTGTTGTTGCTAATGTTATTACTATCCCTAATACAGATGCCAACATAAGCTTATATAACATATCCACTCTCTCAGCTAAACCAGCAATCTCTGCTTTAAGCTCATTTCTTAACGCACTTATCTTATAGTCGAGTTCATTTCTCAGTCTTTCTTCTAGTTCTTTTATGTCTTGTTTTGTCATTTCATAGTACTTTTCTAAGTCTTGCTTGTATGCTTGATAATATTTTTCTAGGTCTTGTTTTGTTGTTATTTCGCGTAGTGTTGCTTCGACTATTATTAGTCTTAGTTCTGGTTCGGTTACTATTAGTTTGACTAAACGTTTTAAAGCACTTCTATCTTCTTCGAA